>CAZJUD010000044.1:0-17790 GCA_964549125.1 uncultured Caldimicrobium sp. | reverse complement strand
GGCTTCCCTGAGTTTAACCCTGGAGAGGAGGTAACTGTGATTGTTGAGAGGGTTGAGGCACGAGAGGATCTTCTTCTTTTGGCTTTGCTTTGATGGTTTCGGGATCCACAACAAAGGTATTCCCTGGTAATTTTTTTGCCTGATACATGGCAGAATCAGCTCTTGTGATTAAGTCAGAGACAGACTTCTCAAGGTCACCTCTGTCTATAAGGCTTGCTATCCCGAAAGATAGGGTAACAGGGTCAAAGGGTGCCTTTTCGTAGGCTTTGATGGTCCTTTTTACAACAATAAGGGTCTTTTCCCAATCTGTATGGGGAAGGATGATGACAAATTCATCGCCTCCATACCTGCAAACTTTATCAACTTGAATCCGGGTATTCTCGCTTAACAAAAGAGCTATGCCCTGTAATACCTTATCTCCTTCTGCATGTCCGTAGGTATCGTTGTAATACTTAAACTTATCAAGGTCTATCATGACTAAGGTAAGAGGAAAACCATACCTAAGGGACCTTAAAGCTTCTTCCCTTATGCTTGTTTCAAAGAAGCGTCGGTTGTAGGCATGGGTAAGTGGGTCTTCAATTAGGAGTTGTTCGACCTTTTTCTCTAAATAGTAGGTTCGCAGAAGCTTTGCTAATCTTGCGACAAATTCCCCAATGGAGAAAGGTTTTTGTATAGCTTCGTCTGCCCCAGAAAAGAAAATCCTTGCTAAATCTACTTCAATGTTATATGGGGCAAGGCAAAAGACCTTAATCTTGGGGAATAGGGACTTTATCTGATTAATATTAGCGATAACCTCTTCAAAATTGCCGTAAAAGGAATAGATGAGAACAGTAGGGCAGACCGTTGATAAGGAAAAGAGTAGCTCTTCTTCATTTTTTAAAATCCTTAGGTCTTCTACGCCATGAAACTTTAGAACTTCTTCGATGAGCTCCTTAGCTTCTTCTTCCTCGTCGAAAAGAAGGATCCGGGGATTTTCCTTAAGCTCCTTTTTGATCCTATCTAAAATCTCTTTTAGCATTAGCTTCCCTTCTTTTTAAATAGTCCTTTAGAATTTTCCCATGGTCAAAGCAGAGCTTATCCCAAGGGATCTGGTCTATTGGGACTAAAAAGGCTCTTTTGGCATCATCGCCTGCTTTTAAGGTCCCTTTTCCTTTAGCCACAAAAACGGTAGTTATGGTATGGAAGCGAGGGTCCCTTTTTGGGTCTGAGTAGCAGGAGAGGAGCTCAAGGTCTTCGATCTCAAGCCCAGTCTCTTCTTTTGCCTCCCTTTTTGCGCACTCCACTAAGGTTTCTCCATAGTCCACGAAACCACCAGGCAAGGCATAACCATAGGGAGGGTTCTTCCTTTCTATGAGAACGATCTTGCCTTCGTATTCAATGATCACATCAACGGTTGGGAAGGGGTTTCTAAAGGGCTTTACCTTTTCTGGATGCATATCCTTCAGGATCTCTACAAGCCTTTCATGAATGTATGGGTTTCCAGCAACGATGGTGTCTGAGCTTATGGTGTAAGGGTCTCCATAGTAGTCTGAGACTTTGCCTCCTCCTTCTTCAACGAGGATTACACCAGCCATAGTATCCCAGGGTTTAAGATAAGCCTGATAGAAGCCATCGTATCTACCGCAAGCAGTGTAAGCAAGGGCTAAGGTTGCAGACCCAAACCGCCTCACTCCTTGAGTTTTTTTTAAGAATTCCCGGAAGGGAACAAGGTAAGGCTCAGGGTTTTCAATAATCTTTGCAACTGGAAAGCCTGTGGAAAGAAGAGCTTGCTGTAAATCCTTTGTTTCCGAGACTTTGATTTTTTCACCATTAAGAAAAGCCCCTCTACCTTTCATAGCCAAAAAAAGCTCATCAAGGGCTGGATGATAGATTAAACCAAGGATTGGCTTTCCAGCTTCAACAAGGGCGATACTTATCCCAAACCATGGAAGCCTGTGAGCATAGTTTGTCGTGCCATCAAGAGGATCAATGACAAAAAAGATATCATGGTCTATTCTTCCAGAAAAGCTCTCTTCAGAAACAACGGGAATGGAAGGAAAAAATCTTTCTACCAACTCCTTTAGTCTTTCCTCTGAATAAAGGTCAGCATTGGTTACAAGGTCAATAGGTCCTTTATGATTAACCTCTAAAGACGATTTTTGCATTTCTAAAAGTTTCTTCCCTAAACTTTTAACAGAGGAAATGAAAGGCTCTAAATCCTTTTGAGTAAACATTTTAGGCAGTAAAAAAATCATAAAATCAGTAAATGTCAAGTGGAGGAATTTATTATGCCTCCTCCGAGTAGATGTTCTCCCTCGTAGAAGGCGCAGACTTGTCCTGGGGTTATCGCAAAGACCTTTTGCTTTAGCTCAACCAAGACTTTATCGTTCAGTTTTTCAACTCGGGAAACAGCCGCTCGGCTACTCCGATACCGCACCTGAGCTAAAGGAGTTTCCCAGAGCTCAAAGGGAAGGTGAAAATTAGACTGAGATAGGACCAGTCTATCCGAAAAAACCTCATCTTTATCCCCAAGGTAGATGCGATTTTCTTCAGCGGATATCCTTGTCACATAAAGAGGCTTCCCCATCCTTACCCTTAGCCCTTTCCTTTGCCCTATGGTGTAAAAGTAATAGCCTTCATGCTTCCCCACCACCTTTCCTTTATATACCACCTCTCCCTCAACGCTTGGAAGGTGTTTTGATAGATAGCTCTTTAAATCAAGTCCCTTCAAAAAGCAGACATCCTGAGATTCTTCTCCATCTTGCCAAAGGTCTAAACTGTAGGACTTTAAGGTTTCGAGAGCAAACCTTTTGTCAGGCACATCCCCCATAGGAAAGAGGAGCTTTGGCAGGCATTCTTTCTTGATCAGGGCTAAAAAGTAGGTTTGATCCTTTTTTTGATTCTTAGGTTGTGTTAACACAGGATAGCCCTTGTATGTTGAAAGCCTTGCATAGTGACCGGTTGCGTAAAGGTCAGCCTTAGTTTCTTTCATTGCCAAATCCATGGCCAAGCCAAACTTGATATCTCTATTACAGATGGCGCAAGGATTTGGAGTTACACCTTGCTTGTAGCCTTTGATGAAAGTTTCAATCACTAAGCCTTTAAAATCTTCCCGAAGGTCTAAGACTATATGAGAAATGTTTAAGGCTTTGGCAACCTCTTTTGCCTTTTTAACAGCCTCTTCATTTTCTTCAAATAGTTTAAAAGTTACACCAAACACATGATAGCCCTGCAATTTTAAAAAGAGGGCTGTAAAAGAGCTATCAATACCACCGCTCATCGCAACCACAACCCTCTTCATTTTACCTTACCCCTTACCCTTCTTAAGTCTATGGGATTAAATTTTATCAAGCTATGCTAAAATGTTTAATACCTCTTTAAGGAGCTTGTTATGGAAAAACCATGGGGTGGAAGGTTTAGCGAAGGGATAGATAAATTTTTGGAAGCCTTCTCAGAGTCTATAAGTATCGACAAAGAGCTTGCCCTTGCGGAGATTAAGGCAAGCAAGGTTTATGCTCAAGCTTTAAACAAGGCAGGGCTTTTGACGGATGAAGAGCTTTCTCAAGTCTTACAAGGTCTTTTAGAGATAGAAGAGGAGATAAAGCAAGGGACCTTCCCTTTTAAGATTGAGCTTGAAGATATTCACATGCACGTTGAAAAAGCCCTTGCCGAAAAAATTGGAGATGTAGCCTACAAGCTCCATACGGGAAGGAGTAGGAATGAGCAGGTTGTTGCCGATGAGAGGATATACCTAACGGAAAGGCTTAAGGAGTTAAAGGCTTTGCTTGTTGAGTTTATCTTAGCCATTCTTGATAAGGCGGAAGAATACTTTGAAGTTGTGATGCCAGGGTTTACCCATCTTCAGCATGCCCAGCCTGTTCTCTTTTCTCATTGGGTCACAACCTATGCTGAGATGATGCGTCTTCATCTTCAAAGATGTCTTGACTTTGAAAAGAGGCTAAAACAGTGCCCCCTTGGAAGCTCAGCCTTTGCAGGATGCGGATTCCCTTTAGATAGGGAATTCATGGCTAAAGCTCTTGGCTTTTACGAGCCAACAAGGCATAGTGTCTATGCAGTAAGCTCAAGGGATTTTCTCTCTGAAATGCTCTTTATTTTAAGCCTTATCATGGTTGACCTTTCAAGGCTTTCGGAGGAAATAATCCTCTGGACGAGCGAAGAGTTCTGCTTTGTAAGCTTACCAGACAGGCTAACTACTGGAAGCTCCATCATGCCTCAGAAGAAAAATCCAGACCCTGCCGAGCTGATAAGAGGAAAGTGTTCTATCGTCATCGGGAACCTTTTTCAGATGCTAACCCTTCAGAAAGGGCTTCCTTTAAGCTACAATCGAGACCTTCAGGAGGATAAACCGCCTCTTTTCCAAGCCCTAAACTATACGCTTAATTCTTTAAGGATGGCGACCCTTTTGGTTAAGGGATTAAAGCTAAATGTGGAGAGGCTTAGCGAGCATCTAAAGCGTGGTTATCTTTTGGCTACAGAGCTTGCCGATTATCTTGTGTCAAAAGGCATTCCTTTTAGAAGAGCTCATCACACGGTGGGCGAAATTGTGAAGTATGCCGAAGAAAGAAAAAAGGACCTCTCTGAGCTATCCCTTGAGGAGTATAGAAAGTTTCATCAAGCCTTTGGAGAGGATGTTTATGAGTGGTTAACCGTTGAACATGCCCTCTCTCGAAGAAACATCCTTGGAGGAACGGGGAAAAGGGCGGTAAGAGAATACATTGAGCGTCTACGTTTAGAGCTAAAGTCGATGATTAGCGGGAATTAAATTTGGGGAGGTTGAATGCCATCCTTAAATTTTAAGGTTGAGTCCAAAGTTGAATGTGGGATGAAAGAGGTATTCTGGGAAGATTATGAAAGGTTTCTTGCTGAGAAAGGGGAGATTTCTATTGAAGATGTTCGAATACCATTAAAGGGGAAAAAGCAGGTAGAAGTTCTAAACCCACCAGAGTTTGAAGTTGAAACAACGACAGTATGGTCCTTTCCAGAGAGGGGAACCTGGGCTACTCACCAGGGGAATTATCGAGGAAACTGGGCTCCTCAAATACCTCGAAACTTGATCCTATTTTATACCGAACCAGGAGACTGGGTCTTAGACCCGATGGTTGGAAGCGGGACTACTTTGATAGAGTGCAAACTCCTTGGGCGAAACGGAATAGGAGTTGACATAAACTATGAAGCTTTGATGTTAACCTTTGACAGGCTTAATTTTGTCCCCCAAAACCTTTTTGAAAGCCTCCCAAAAACAGAAATACGACTTTATCATGGAGATGCACGGAACCTTGACCTTATACCCGATGAAAGCATAGACTTAATAGCAACCCATCCACCTTATGCTAACATAATTTCATATTCCAAGGGCAAGAGTATAGAAGGAGATATCTCTCGTCTGCGATCTGTTGAAGATTATTTAAATGCTATGACAGAAGTAGCTAAGGAATGTTTTAGAGTGCTAAAACCAGGTAAATATTGCGCCCTCCTGATTGGTGATACAAGAAAGCATAAGCATTATATACCCATATCTTTTTATGTTATGGAATGTTTTATGAAAGTTGGATTTATTCTAAAAGAAGATGTAATAAAAGTTCAATGGAAGATGAAGGGGACAAGAGAACGTTGGCAGTTTAAGAAGAAAAAAGATTTTCTTCTCATTTATCATGAGCATTTATTAATATTTCGTAAGCCAAATATTAATGAAGAGGTTAAAAAATATCGATATAGTATGAAAAATTTTGGATAAAGAATGTCTAAGATTACTATATTACCAAGCAGATGTTATTCAAGTGCTGAAGATTTTGTTGATGACTTTCTTAGAACTTTAACACCAGGTATAATTGATCCTTCTCAGTTTATAGATTGGCATTCTATTGAAAGTAAATTAAAGAATTTTGCAGAAGCTTTAGAATTTTATAAAGAATTAGCTTATAGAGTTCGAGATGGAGCAGATTTTATCAAAGAGTTAGCTGATAGTTGTTTAGCACATGATGATCCTTTAATTTTGATCAAGTGTGCTTTTGAATTGTTGGGGCACACTGACAATAATTTTGTTACTTTTCAAGACGATATAGATATTTTAAAGTTAGCCAATGAAATTGCCAATGGTAATGAAGATTCTGCTTCTTATTTTGCAAAAACTTTAAGAGATTTAGGTTTTGAAAAGCTTCTACTTAGAGAAGATATAGAAGACATTTTTTTAGGAGTTCAGATTGGCTTAGAAACTCATCGAAGAAAGAACCTCGGCGGTGCAATTTTTCAGGCAAAGATAAAAAATCTTATAATTAAAGTTATACATTATCTTAAGATGTATGGTTATGATGTAGATTTTAAAGAAGAAATAACTATAAACTATAGTGAAAAGTTGAGAAAAAAATTGGATTTTCTTATTTTTTATCGTGGTACTCCAAGATTTGGGATAGAAGTAAATTTTTATACTGTCCCTGGTTCAAAGCCAACAGAGATTAAAAGAAGCTACGGGAATATTTTGGAAGGGCTTTCAAAACAAGGAATAGACTTAGTTTGGATTACCGATGGAAAAGGATATACCCAGATGAGAAAATCACTAAAAGATGCGTATAGTTTACTTCCAAATATTTACAATCTAAAACAAGCTAAAAAACACCTATTATTTGACCTTAAATCAATTTTTGATAAAGCCCAAACATAGGGGGAAGCTTATGAAAAACTACGAAATAATCATCGTTGGGGCAGGTCCTGCGGGACTTCAGGCAGGGATTCACACTGCAAGGAGAAAACATACTGTCCTTATCCTTGGGAAGCTTGAAGCAAGCGCCCTCTGGAACGCTCACATCGAGAACTATTTTGGCGTGCCAGGAAAAGTCCTTGGCTCAGAACTTTTAAAGGTAGGCTTAGCTCAGGCTCAGGGTTTCGGGGCAGAATTCCTTGAAGAAGATGTGGTAAAGATTGAAAAGGTTGAAACAGGATTTTTGGTTGAGACTGAAACTGGAAAGTCCTTTCAAAGCTTAGCCCTTATTTTGGCGATGGGGGTCAAGAAAAAGAAAAAGGTCTTTAAGGATGAGGACAAGTTTGTTGGTAAGGGTGTTTCTTACTGCGTAGATTGTGATGCCTGGTTTTATAGGGGGAAGAGGGTTGCGGTGATAGGCGACGGTAGCGCAGCCCTGCATGGAGCTCAAACCCTGACGAAATTTGCGGAAAAGGTATATCTTATCCCTCTAAAGGATGTGCTTATTCCCATTGAAGAAACAGAAAAGATTGAAGTAATAGGGAAAAAACCCTTGGAGATAGTGGGAGAGAATGAGGTTTCAGGGCTTAAGTTTGAGGATGGAGAGACCATTTCTGTTGATGGCATCTTCATTGAGATTGGGGCAAAGGGCCCCCTTGAACTCCTTTCTCCTTTAGGGATTGAGCTTGACCCACAATCCTTTAGCTATGTTAAAGTAAGTCAAAGGATGGAGACCAATGTTCCTGGTGTTTTTGCTTGCGGTGACCTAACTGGTCCCCCTCTTCAGGTAGCAAAGGCGGTTGGTGAAGGTTGCGTTGCCGGGATCGCAGCCTCAGATTATGTGAAGTCTTTAAAGGGGAAAGGCTAATCAAAATGCCCTTTACTTGGTCTAAAACCCTGGAGATAAACCTCGGAAGCTTAAGGAAAAATCTTCAAAGCATTAAGAGACTTCTACCTGAAGATGTAGCTATCCTTCCAGTAATAAAAAACGATGCCTACGGGCATGGTTTGCTTGAGGTGGCAAAGGTTCTTGCCGAGGAAAGGGTTTGGGGCTTTGGGTTATCTGAACCTGAGGAGGGGCTAATCTTAAGGAAGGCTGGCTTCATTCATCCTATTATTCTCCTTTCAGGATTTGAAAAGGACTGGCTACCCGAGATGGTTCATCTTAGACTAACCCCAGTTGTCACAAGCCTTGATTCCTTTTTTATTCTTAAGGAATTTTGTCTTAAAAAAGGAATAAGCGTTGAGTTTCATCTTAAAGCTGAGACAGGGATGAACCGTTTCGGTCTTCCTTTTGAAGACCTTGGGACCCTCATTGAGGAATTAAAACAAAATCCTTACTTAAAGCTTGTTGGGCTTATGACCCATCTTGCGGCAAGCGAAGACCCAGATACTTCCTATACCCAATTTCAACTTGAAAACTTTAAAAAATTCTTAAAGGCGCTGCAAACTGCTGGGTTTAATCCAAAATACATTCATTTTTGCAATTCTGGTGGTGTAGTGTTTCTTCCTGAGAAGGGGAATATGGTAAGACCTGGCATCGCCCTGTATGGTGGCTATCCATCCTTCCGGGCAAGGGCTTTTCTTAAGCTTTATCCAGTTATGACCCTAAAGTCCCGCATCGTTGAGATAAAAAGAATAAAACCAGGAGAAGGTGCAGGCTACGGCCCAACCTTCATAGCTAAAAGGGAGACTAAGCTTGGGATTGTTCCTGTTGGCTATGGAGATGGTTATCCTCGTTCTTTAAGCAATCGTGGCTTTGCCTATTGCTTAGGCGCAAGGGTTCCTATTGTAGGAACCATTTCCATGAAGGCTTTATACGTTGACCTAACAGATTTAGTTGAAGCGAAGGTTGGTGATGAAGTGATCCTTCTTGGGGGACCAAACAACGAGGTTCCTGCTGATGAGCTTGCCCAGCTTGCCGGCACCATTTGCTATGAGCTTTTTTGCCAGCTTGGAAGGGCTATACCAAGGACCTACAGGGACTAAGCATGTTTAACATCGGCTTTAGCGAAGCTTTGCTCATCTTTTTTGTGGCTCTTGTTGTCCTTGGTCCTGAGCGACTCCCTGAAGTCGGAAGATTTTTGGGAAGGCTAAGCCTTGAGTTTAGAAGGGCAATAAATGAGCTAAAAAAGGAACTTGAGGTTGAGGAGCTTGAAAAGGAATTAGAAGAGGCAAAAGGAGAAGCAAAAAGAATATTGGATTCAGAGATTGAGCCTTTGAAAGACCCTTTAAAGCTTCTTGAAGAGTATAAACCTCAAGAGGGCTCAAGGATAGAAGGAAAAGAAGGCTCTTCTCAAGCTTCATCTAAATAGCTATATGATAAAAATTCAAGAAAAGCTTAGGCTCTTTTTTGCCACGGATTTTCTAACAAAGCTTCGTCGTTTGCTGATCCTTTATTCTGCCCTTTTTTTAATCCTTTGGTTTGTAATCTTTCTTCTTTTTCCTAAGATTTTCCCCCTTCTTCTACATTCTTACTATCACCTCGTAGGGGGAAAGTCCTTAGTTTTTATAAGCATTGAAGAAGCCCTCCTTGTAGCCATAAGGGCAAGCTTTTATCTTGCTTTGACCCTTCTTTTGCCCATCTTTCTTATCAAGCTTTGGGGTTTGATATCTCCCGAACTTTACGAATACGAAAGGAGATTTTTGCAAAAGCTTATGCTACTTTCTTTCCTTCTATCAATCTTAGGATTTTTGTTTGGTTACTACTTTCTCTTCCCGACGTTAGTGAAAATTTTTCTATATTTTGGAGAAAATTTTGAAAACAGTCTGAGGATAGGAGCTTTTTTGTTTTCAATGCTAAGGGTTCTTCTTTTTTCGGTCTTAGTCTTTCAAATTCCGATTGTATTTGCCCTTTTAATCAAGGAGGGATGGATCACCGAAGATTTATACCGCAAAAGAAAGTTCTATCTTTTAAGCATTTTTTTTGGACTATCCTTCATCATCGCACCGTCTGATTTTTTTTCTCAGCTCTTGCTTACCTTGTTTTTTTTCTTATTTTTTAAGTTATCCTTTTTAATTGCCAAGTTTTTATAAAATGAGGAGGAGAGCATGCCTAAGAAAAAGAAGCAAGAAGGCATTGAGGTTGAAACAGAGGTAAAAACCCAAAAGAAGGTGCGAGCAAAAAAACAGGTTGAGGAGGCATCTAATGAGCTAAAACAACCAAAGGTACTAAAGAAAAAAAGGGAAAAGCTTGAACCTTCGGGACCGAGGAAATACATCATGCTTATTGGGGATGGCATGGGAGATTTTAGGATCAAGGAGCTTGGGTGGAAGACACCGCTTGAGGTAGCCATAA
This sequence comes from uncultured Caldimicrobium sp., assembly GCA_964549125.1. Classification (GTDB taxonomy): domain Bacteria; phylum Desulfobacterota; class Thermodesulfobacteria; order Thermodesulfobacteriales; family Thermodesulfobacteriaceae; genus WYEG01. Next base: position 7,798 of record CAZJUD010000044.1, on the reverse strand, counting down.
CCCCAGGCTTAGACTTCTTAGCCACCTATGGAGAGGTCGGCTCTTGCCAGACTATTCCTCATGGGATGCCTCCTGGGTCGGATGTTGCCATCATGGGGCTTTTAGGCTATCCCCCTGAAGAAAAGTACACCGGTAGGGGACCAATAGAGGCTTATGCTCGTGGTATTGAGCTTAAGCCTGAAGATGTGGCTTATCGTTGTAATCTTGTTACCCTTCGTCTTGAGGGGGATGAGCTGATAATGGAAGATTATTCAGCCGGACATATCGATACAGAATCAGCCATAGAGCTTATTGAAGCCATAAATCGCGTTGCCGGGACGGATAAGATTGAGATCATTCCCGGGGTAAGCTATCGCCACATTTTAATCTGGAGAGGTGGGTCTGGAGGTCTACAGACCTATCCTCCCCATGACCTTATAGGAAAGAATGTCTGGTTTGCCTTTCAAGCCTATGACGAGGAGCCTTATCTAAAAGATTTCATTCTAAAGGCTATAGCGGTTCTTGAAAAGCATCCTATAAACCAACAGAGAAAGCTTGAGAATAAACCAGTTGCCAATGCCATCTGGCCCTGGGGGCAAGGGCGAGCTCCAGACCTTGAACCTTTTGAAGAAAAATGGGGGCTTAAGGGGGCAGTAATATCGGCTGTTGACCTTATCAAGGGATTAGGCAGGCTTGCCAAGATGACCGTTATAGATGTCCCAGGAGCAACGGGATACATCGATACAAACTATGAAGGTAAGGTTGACTATGCTATCTCAGCCTTAGAAACGCACGATTTCGTTTTGATCCACGTTGAAGCTCCTGATGAGGCAAGTCATGAGGGAAACCTCGAGCTTAAGATTAAAGCCATAGATGAGTTTGATAGACGGGTTGTTAGGTATCTTTTGGAGCGGATAGTTGATTTAACAGACAACTATAAAATTCTTGCTTGCTGCGACCACCTTACTCCCATCTCCATTCGCACTCACTCAACAAAACCCGTTCCCTTCGTCATCTTTGATTCTAAGCTTCACACAAAAAAGAAGGGAGATATTAAATTCTGCGAAAGAGTGGCTTATGAATCACCCCTTTATTTTTCTTCTGGACCGAACCTCTTTTCCTATTTCATTGAACGGCCTTTAGGAAGGGAGAAGGATGAGAGTTGAAACGACGGATTTTTTGATCATTGGCTCAGGGATTGCCGGTCTTTCTTTAGCCTTAAAGCTAAAAGACCTTGGAGAGGTTATAGTCTTAACTAAAAAGAGGAAGTTTGAGGCGGCAACCTCTCTTGCTCAAGGTGGGATAGCCTGCGTTATGGGAGAGGATGATAATTTTGACCTGCATATACAGGATACGTTGATGGCAGGGGATGGTCTTTGCGATAGAAGGATCGTTGAGCTTGTAGTTAGGTCAGCACCGGAGAGGATTGCCGAGCTCCTCAGCATAGGGGTTAACTTTGATCGGGACCCAGAGGACCCAAAAAAATTTCACCTCGGGTTAGAGGGTGGGCATTCAAGGCGAAGGATCCTTCACGTAGGGGATTATACTGGAAGGGCAATTGAAAATGTTCTCATTGAAAGGGTTGTTACCTCATCAAACATTAAGCTTCTTGAGCATCACTTTGTGGCTGACCTTTTGATTTCTGAAACAGGTGACGGAAAAAGTCTTGTTAACGGTGTTCTTGCCTTTGACCTGCTTCACGGTGAGCCAAAGATCTATCTTGCTAACATCGTTGCCCTTTGCACTGGAGGAGCAGGAAAAGTCTATCTATACACCAGCAATCCTGATACTGCAACCGGAGATGGCATTGCGCTTGCAGCAAGAGCTAACTGCCGAATAGCCAACATGGAATTCTTTCAGTTCCATCCTACCTGTCTCTACCATCCTAAGGCTAAGAACTTTTTGATCTCTGAAGCCTTAAGAGGTGAGGGAGCAATCCTTCTTAATCCGGAAGGTAAACCTTTCATGCACCGCTACGACCCTGTCAGAAAGGAGCTTGCTCCAAGGGATATCGTCACAAGGGCAATAGACTTTGAGTTAAAAAAAACAGGAGGTGAATGCGTCTACCTTGACATAACCCATCTCCCCTCAGACTACATCAAAAAGCGGTTCCCTTACATCTATGAGACTTGTTTGAAGTATGGGATTGACATTACCACTCAACCCATCCCTGTTGTGCCAGCAGCTCACTACCTTTGCGGTGGGATCTACACCAACGAGTATGGACAGACGGACATCCTAAACCTTTTTGCCGTAGGTGAATGTGCCTACACCGGGCTTCACGGCGCAAATCGCTTAGCCTCAAACTCCCTTCTTGAAGGATTGGTCTTTGCTCATCAAGCAAGCTTAAAGATTAAGGAGCTATACCCTCAACTAAAAGGAAAGGTCCCTAAGCCAAAAATCAACGAACCAAAAATAAAAGACATAAAAGACGAAAAGGTCTTCATTTCCCACAACTGGGACTTGATTAGAAAGATAATGTGGGATTTCGTGGGGATCGTTCGGAGCACAAAAATGCTTGAGTTTGCCAAAAAGAGACTTAACCTCTTGACAGAGGAGATATGGGCAAATTGGGATGGTTATTATCTTGACCTTGATGTCATGGAGCTAAAGAACATTGCCATAGTGGCTGAGCTCATAGTCCGTTCAGCTCTTTTGCGAAAAGAATCTCGAGGAACTCACTACCTCCTTGACTATCCTGAAAAAAGACAAGAATTTTTAAAGCCCACAATTCTATTGCTTAACGGCTTTTCTATTTAAAGAATAGGCGCAAAATGCTTTTATCGGACATTCTTCACACCTTGGTTTAACAGGCTTACAGATAGTTTGCCCAAAGGCAACAAGGAACTTGTTGAACTTTCCTCTTAAGTCCTTTGGCACCATTTGATGGAGAACTTTCTCAGTTTCCTCTACCTTTTTTGTGTTGATAAGACCTAAGCGATTACAGATTCTGTGGACATGGGTGTCAACTGCAATGTAAGGAAGGTTGAAGGCTTGACTGAGGACAATGTTGGCAACCTTCCGCCCTACACCAGGAAGCTCTAAAAGCTCCTCCTGTGTCTTAGGAACTAACCCCTTATGTTTTTCTAAAATCACCTTTGCAAGGTGGTGTAGCTTTTTTGCCTTTTCTCGATAGAAACCAACGGGATAAAGAAGCTTAGCTAACTCTTCTTCAGAAAATTTAAGAACATCTTGAGGAGTATTTATTACCGAAAGTAGTATTTCGCAAACCTTGGCTGTAGTTTCATCCTTAGTCCTTGTGGAAATAAGGGCGCAGATTAAAACTTTAAATGGATCAGAGTCTATGAGGGAAGAAAGCCTTTTAACCGGAGCTGAGAGCTCTGAGTAGGTTTTTTCTAAGATTTCGTAAATTTTTCGAAGCCTTTCTCCCTCCATCAGAGCTTCTTTAAATGGCTTCGCTTGGAATAAAGACCTCCATAGCTTTGGTTGTGCAGGCAGAAACACAAAAACCACAGGCAGTACATTTTTCTGGGTCGTAAATAACTTTAAAAGTCTGCCTATCTACAGAAAGGGCTCCTGTTGGGCAGACTGCAGTGCAAACCCCACAATGGATGCAAACTTCTTCGTTCTTTGCCACCTGTTGAGCTATAGGCTTAACATCAACTCCAACATCTTTAAGAAATTTTAGTCCCCTTTCTAAGTTTTCCCTATCTCCAGAGAGTTCAAGGATCATAATCCCCTCTTTGCCTGGAGTTATCATAGCCTTAAGTATGTTGAACACGAGGTTGTAGTCCTTTACCAACCGGTAAACTATAGGCTGGTCAACGATATCTGGTGGAAATCTCAAAACCAATCCCTTCTTAAGCATAGATTCACCTCCAGATGTTAGTTATTTTCAGGCAGAAAATTTTCACAGTAAGTTAACCCTCTTTTTGCCATCTCTAAATCCGGGTTTAAAGATAGGGCTTTAAGAAAAAACAACTTAGCTTGGGACATAAAGAGCAACCTTGCCTCCTCAGTCTGTAAACTTTCCCCGATGGACTTTAAAGTAAATCCTGCATTAGCATAATCTATAGCTGAGCTCGGATCAAGTTCTGTAGCCTTAAGAAAATACTCTAAGGCTTTAGAAAATTCTTGAAGTTTATAGTAGGATCTGCCGAGGAGATTATAAACCTCTGGGGCTTCGCCGATTTCCAAGGCTTGCTCGCAGGCAGAGATTGCCTTTAAGTATTCACCTTTGGTAAAGTAGGCATCCGCAAGGTGAGTTAGAATGGCAAGTTTATCCGGAGCTTGAGGTTCAAGACTTAAAGCCCTCTCATAGCAAGAAATGGCGCTATCCAAATCTCCTTTGTCCTTAAGCAAATTCCCATAAAATCCCCAAACATAATACCTGTCCTGCACCTCAGACAAGACCTCAGCAATAAGCCTTTCTGTTACCTCCCTTGGATGATAAAAATAGCTCATCCTTACTAAATGGAAAAGAAAAGGAATCTTTGTCCTTTCCCTAAAGAGGATGCCAGGAATTATGGCATACACAGCTGGTAGATTTAGCTCTTCGTTGGTTATGTCTATTAAATAGGTTTCAAATCCTTTATCTTTTAGTCTTAGGGCTAAATTAATAAGCTCCTCCACATGTTCTTCAGAATAAACCTTTGGAAGAGAACTTAGCTCAACCTCTCCATCATGCTCTACTACAACTTTTGCTTCCTCAAGGGTTTGAAATTTGGGAAGACCACTTTCCACATACTTTCCCTCGGTATCAAAATCACCAGCCAGTTGAGCAACTTCAGTCAGAGCTCTGATTAAGGCTCTTTCAGGGCTGGTAGCCGTCCCAGCTGCGTAAACTATCTCGCTTCTTTCAGGGTAGGTAGATGGGTCCATAGCCATAACAGCAATCGTAGGTGCTGGCATCCCAAAGGTCATGTCCCTTATCCAGACCCTGATGTTTAGCCTTTCAAAGCACTTCAGAACCTCTTCTGCCTCTCCCTTTATGCTCTCTCTTTTGATAGCAGGCATGGGTTTGTTAACCCTTATAGAGAGAGCGTTTGTGTGCCTTTCAATGAGCTCACAGATTGCCTGAACGCTTGCTTCAGGATAGGTGTTTCCTCCAGCAGACCCGTTGTACTCATAGAGCATCCAAAACCAATGAAAGGGAATATACTTGAGCCTTCTTGTCCTTACTTCAAGAGCCGGAACAAAGTAGAAGGGGAATTTTTTTATAACCTCTAAAGCAAAATCTCTAACCCTTTCATCTTCATCATCTTCAAGGGACTTTAAAAAGACCTCCCAAGGTATGGCCTCTTCTTTAAGCTCTTCAAAGGTTGCAAAGATTCCCTGTTGGTTCACTCTTTTATAAAAAGAAAATAAAGAATACCGTTCCACCAACTCTACAAGGGCGCTTGCTTTAGCAAGAGTTTCTGAAGCTCCCTTTCCCATTTGCTTATAGTTCCCAGTCGTTTTGATTCCGTCCACATCATAAAAGCTAAGAAAAACAGGCAATCCAAGCCTTCCCTTATCGATCCTTTTTACCCCTTTATAAACCTTCGCTCCAAGACTTTTTAGTCTTTCTTCAACTAAAGCGATCGTTTCTTCAGGGAAAAGTGCCTTATCTGCTATTACCTTTTTAGAGGGAAGGAAAAACTTTTCAAAATTTGGTTTCCACATTTTCTACCCCCATTTTAATCTATAGTAAACAATTAAATATAAAGTATAAAAGCAAAAAGCCAATAGAGCCAATAGAACTAATAGAACCAATAGAACCAATAGAACCATTCACTTTGATCCTTCCGAGTCTTCCCCTTTTATGTTGGCACAAGGGGTAAGCTTGGGAACCTCCGTCTACCAATCACCCTCTGTGTTAGCCAACGAGCCCACTATCCATCTAACCTAAGCTACCTAAAAAAGCTTAAAAAAATTAAGATTAAAAGAAGACTACCTAAAATTAACCTATAGAAAATAAAGGTATAAAGAGAAAATTTCTTAAGGAAGGGTATAAGGTAGACTATAGCTATAAGGCTTGAGATGAAGCTACCAATAAACCCGGCAAAGGCTAAATCTATTGGGATACTTTCTCCCTTTATTAATTTTAGCCCCTCATACAAGCCGGCTCCAAGGATTAGTGGAGCTCCTGCTAAGAAAGAGTATCTTGCCGCTTCTTCTCTTTCAAGCCCTACGAGTAAGCCAGCTGAGATGGTTATTCCGCTTCTTGAGGTGCCAGGGATCAAAGCCAAGGCCTGTGCAAAGCCAATAAACAGAGCTTTTCTTATGTTTAGCTCTCCTATACTTAATCTTTTTTGTCCAAGCTTTTCTCCAAGGATCATAGGGATGGTCATGATAAGCAAAGAAAAAGCTACAACTAAAGGTGTGCGAAAGTAGTTTTCAACTATATGATGAAATAGTAAACCAGCTATACCGCCAGGTAAGACGGAGACAAAGATAAGCCACCTCAAACTCCAAATACCTTTTAAATCTTTCCAAAAGTAGATAAGTATAGCAAAGAAGGAGCCAAGATGTAAAAAGGCATCTAATTCAAGGCTTGTTGGTAGGTTAAAGAACTTTCCAAAAAGTATAAGATGACCAGTGCTTGAAATGGGCAGAAATTCAGTCAACCCTTGAACGAAACTTAAAAAAAGGATGGCAATTAAACTCATAACATTAAAAACTATATAAATTTCTTTTTTCGAAAGACAAAGAAGAGGGTTAAACAGATAACAAGAAGTATAATGTTAATGATATGAAAAGCGTAAGGAGTTCCTTTTAAAGGTGGTAATTCTTGGAAAGGAAGGGGTATATTCATTCCATACATACTGTAGATGATTGTAGGGATAGAAAGTATAATAGCCATGCTGGCTAAAAATTTCATGATGACATTGACATTATTGTTCACAATTGAAGCGTAAGCATCCATCGTGTTTGCCAATGTGCTTGTAAAGATTTTAGTCATCTCTAAAGCCTGCTTGTTCTCAATTTGAACATCGTTTAGCAGTTCAATATCTTCATCGGTCAATCTGATGATCCTTCCTGAAAGAAGTTTAGAAAGAACCATGTCATTACCTTGTAAAGCAGTGTTAAAGTAGGTTAATGTCTTTTCTATGCTTAACATCTGGAGGATCTCTTCATTGGCTAAGGCTCTAAAAATGGCTTCTTCATAGGTTTCTATTATTCTATCAATGTGCCGAAGATAGCGTATGTAAAGGGTTGTCCCAAGAAGCATAAAATGGAGTAAAAAGCTTACAGGTCTTGAAAGGTCAAAAGCCCTTGCTTTGTTAGCAAATTGGATAAAATCTTCAAAAATAGGGTGTTCTGACAAACAAATGGTTAAAACATACTCATCCGTCAAAATTATGCCTACAGGGATGGTTTCGTACTTATTGTAAAGGCCGGTAGTTGTTGGCATGGGAATCCGAATGATGATAAGAACTTGTCCTTCTTCTTTCTCTACCCTTGGTCTCTCCTCTTCATCCAAGGGATACCTAAGGAATTCGGAAAAGATCTTTAGTTTCTTTTCAAGGTAGTTTATCTCATCTAAGGTGGGATTAAGAAGGAGGACCCAAGAATGCTTCTCAATTTTTTCAGCTGGAATAAGGATTCCGTTTTCTGAACGATAGATTTTGATCATAAATGCCTCGGAGGCTAAAAAGTGCTTTTTTATTAAACTTCTAATTTTTTAGCTGTCAAGCGGGTGTAGGGCTGTTCGAAAAATCCTTTTCTCTCTCCAATTTTGAGCAAAGCGAGGGATCTCCCCTTTTGATGCCACCCGAAGGGAAGCGAAAGGTCCCATCAGACCCTTCGGGGCTTACGCCCCTCAGAGGTCCTTCGGGCTCGCCCCCGGGTGGGGAGGGGGCGGCGCCGGGGCCTT
>CAZJUD010000043.1:0-4189 GCA_964549125.1 uncultured Caldimicrobium sp. | reverse complement strand
AAAGTAAAAGGCCTCAGGGCGACAAAAAAAGGCCCTTCGCTGACGCTCAGGGCGACAAAAAAGGGCCTCAGGGCGGCAAAAAAGGGAGATCCTTCGCTTTGCGCAAAATTGAGGGGGAGAAAGGGATTTTTCAAACAGCTTCGTATTTGTTTGACAAAACATTTAACAGGAATTAAATTGTTTTAGAGGTGAGAGAAATGGAAAAGGACCTACCTTTAACAAGTTGGGGAATAAACGTTGAGGATATCCCCCCAGAGGGTTTATCTGTTACCTTTGAAGAATTTTCTGAGTTTGGCGAAGGTATCGTTGTTAGCAAGCCCTTTTTTGGCTCTCTTTCCTTCAATAAACGAGGGATGGAAGTAAAGGTAACAGGCACTCTAAAGGGAGCAATAGTCCTTACTTGTGATAGATGTTTAGCTGAGTATGAGTTCCCCTTTGACCTATCCTTCAACCTCATCCTCCGCCCAAAAAGTTCCCTTAACATTGAAGAGACAAAAGAACTTTCCTTAGAGGAGCTTGATGTAAGCTTTTATGATGATGATTTTATTTCCTTTGCAGAGATCCTTAGGGAAGAGGTTATGCTCGCTATACCTTATAAAACCCTTTGTCGGGAGGACTGCAAAGGCATCTGTCAAGTTTGCGGCAAAAATCTGAACGAAGGACCTTGTAGTTGTAGGGTCTTTAAAAAATCCTCACCTTTTGCTATACTAAGGGACTTACTTTCAACATCTAAGGAAATGGAAGGAGGTTAAAACATGGCTGTTCCAAAGCGGAAGACTTCTCGCTCTCGTAGAGGTATGAGGAGAGCTCATCAAGCTCTAAGCGTTCCATCGGGGAGCATCTGCCCGAAGTGTAAATCCTTTAAGCTTCCCCATCGAGTTTGCCCAAACTGCGGCTACTACAAGGGGAAAGCCTTTTTAGAAAGTGAATAGTAGCAATCTCTATAAATGGTCAGCGTTGTCCTTGACTTAATGGGGGGAGACCATGCCCCCCATTCAACTATAAAAGGAGTAGCCTTAGCCCTTCGTGAGCTTCCTGAAGTAGAGCTTTACCTTGTAGGTCCAAGGTCCATTTTAGAAAAAGCCCCTCAAGCAGAGAGGGTCAAGCTTATTGAAAGCGGCGATGAAGTAGTCACCATGGAAGATCAGCCTCATGAGGCTTTAAAGAAAAAACGGAGGGCGAGCCTTTTTGTTGGCCTTGATTTGTTAGCCAAGGGTGAGGCTCAAGCCTTTGTTTCTGCTGGTAATTCGGGAGCGGTTGTTGCTGGTAGCATCTTTATCCTTGGCAGGCTTAAAGGGGTACGCCGTCCCGCTATAGCTACCATGCTACCAACTCTAAAACATCCAATGGTCCTTATTGATGCTGGTGCTAACGTTGACAGCAAACCCTACGACCTCTATCAATTCGGTCTTATGGCAAGCCTATTTTTAGAAAAGATTTGGCAAAGGGAAAAGCCAAAGATTGCCCTTCTTTCCATTGGGGAAGAGCAAGGAAAAGGAAATCAATTGGTAAAAAAGGCTCACCAGCTTTTTCAAAAATCCAAATTAAACTATGTGGGCAATGTGGAGGGAAGAGACCTGTATTTAGGGGAGGTTGACGTCGTCGTCTGCGATGGTTTTATCGGAAACATCTGTCTTAAACTTTCTGAAGGACTTGCGGAGACGATCATGACCATGCTTAAAGAGGAGGTAAAGAAGTCCTTTCGCTCTGTCCTTGGCTTGTATCTTGCCAAACCAGCTTTAGTTAGCTTCAAAAAAAAGACAGACTGGAGGGAATACGGAGGCGCTCCTCTCCTTGGGGTAAGGGGTAATGTCATCATCTCCCATGGGAAGTCTGATGCAGTAGCCATCAAGAACGCTATTCACCAAGCTTATAAGTTTGCTACGATCAATCTTTGGGAAAAGCTTGAATCGGCTATTTCTGAGTATGCCGTTGAGGAGGAAGCAAGTGAGCTCTAAACCTTTAGCCTTCATCATGTCTACTGGGATGGCGGTCCCAAAGAAGGTTCTTACCAATCATGACCTGGAAAGGATGGTTGAGACGAGCGATGAATGGATCACAGAAAGGACAGGAATAAAGGAGAGGCACATCTTAGATGATGGCGAGGTTATAAGCACCTACGCCATAGAAGCAGGAAAAGCCTGCCTTAGTTCAGCAGGGGTTGCCCCTCATGAGATTGACCTCATCATCTGCGCAACCCTTACTCCAGACTTTTTGATGCCTTCTCTTGCTATCCTTGTCCAGAAGGGTCTTAAGGCTGAACGGGCTGGTGCTTTTGACCTTTCAGCAACCTGTTCGGGCTTTCTCTATGCCCTCGCAATGGCAAACTGTGTAGTTTCCTGCAAGCCATCCTCAAAGGTCTTGGTGATCGGCGCTGAGGCTTTAAGTAGAAAGACAAACTGGCAGGATAGGAGCACCTGCGTCCTCTTTGGGGATGGAGCCGGAGCTGTTCTCGTAGGAAGAGCTGAAGAGGAAACCAATTCAGGGATAGTTGATTTTATTCTCGGTGCTGACGGATCAAACTGGGAGCTTTTAACCCTTAAGGGAGGTGGTTCAGCCTTCCCACCCTTTGACCCAAGACTCCAAAAAGAAGACTACTACATCAGGATGCAAGGGCGAGAGGTGTTTAAGATTGCCGTTCGCATGATGGAAAAGATCACCTTAGAGCTTCTTGAAAGGAATGATCTAAATCCTGAAGACATAGACCTTCTTATACCTCATCAGGCAAACTTAAGGATAATCGAATCCCTAAGGGAAAGGTTAAACCTCCCCAAGGAAAAGGTCATGGTAAACATCCATAGGTATGGGAACACCTCGGCAGCAAGCATCCCTATAGCCTTGCACGAAGCAATCCTTGAAGGAAGGCTAAAGAGGGGGGACCTTGTGCTAATGGTCTCCTTTTGTGGAGGCTTTACCTTTGCCGGAGTGTTGATGCGTTGGTAAACCTAAATCAAAAAAGGGGAGGGTTAACCCCTCCCCATGGTTAAGGATTAGCCTTTATCTCTTGAGGTTTATCAGCTCTTCAAGCATGGTGTCTGAGACGGTAATGATGCGGGAGTCTGCCTGAAAGCCCCTCTGGAAGATGATCATCTTGACGAACTGTTCTCCAAGGTCAACGTTAGACTGCTCAAGAGAGTTTGGCGCAATGGTGCCAAGCCCGTTTGTGCCTGGCTTTCCGGTTATGGGTGGTCCAGAGTGAGTTGTTTCTCTAAAGAGGTTCCCTCCCACCTTTTGGAGCCTTTCTGGGGCGTTGAAGTTAGCAAGAGCAACCATCCAGAGAGGAATGACCCTTCCGTTGGAGTAAACACCGGTAATCCTTCCTTCGTTGTCAACAGCCACACTTTCAAGGGCACCTGGGGCAAAGCCGTTTTGGTCGTAGTAAAGCGTGGCAAAGGGTGCAGAGTACTGAGTGGTTCTTACGGTTTCTGAACGCCAGGCATCCTTGTAGAAGTAGCCAAAGTTTAGCTCTATGGGCTGAAGGTTTAAGGTAGCTGTTGCATCTTCATCACCACTTGTGTTAGCAACCTCTATCCCCAGAAAATCGGCAATTAATACCGGATAACCGTTCTCCCCAAGAGCACCTATAATCTTTCTGGTAAAGACTGTGTTATTCGCAAAAGCATCGTAATCATCTAAATCTGCATTGGAAACAGGGACCCCATTTTCATCTACTATCCTCGCAAGCTGATATTGGTCGCCACCAGCATCCCAGCCAAACCTGTATACGTTTCTAAAGTTTTTGACGTTTCCTTGGGTGTCAAATTCAAGCATACCATACATCAAAACACCTTTTTTTTCGGCAATTGGGAAGCCCTGACGCAAATCCTCATCGGGGTTACAAGTAACCAGAAATTCAAAAATAGGTATATCACGTGTCCCGTCGTTCCAGGTAGCAGCTTTGTAAAAGATGGTTATTTCATGAGGTGTACCTAAGGAGTCGTAAACAATAAGCGAGGTTCGGTAGTCGTAATCGGTCACCGCAAGGGGAGCCTCTTGAGTAGCATCCCATCTACCGCAAAGTGTATATGGCGGAGAACCTGGATCGGTGATATCTGTATCCGTAAAGGAAACAGTATTTGGAATATTTTTTCTTTCAGTTTTAGAATCCAAATTGGTTATCACTGTCACTAAGCTTGTCTTCACTGGAGGTGAGCTTCTTTCGATCTGGATGTCCCTTATGCTACCTACG
>CAZJUD010000042.1:0-15632 GCA_964549125.1 uncultured Caldimicrobium sp. | reverse complement strand
AATTCAGAACAGCCAATGGAAATAGTCCGCCTTATTATACCCTTTGGGGATTTCAATTCATGCCCTTCAACCTTTCTTCTTATCTTTTCTGCTATTATTTCCGACTCTCCCTCCTTCATGTCAATTAGAAGGATTAAAAATTCTTCACCACCAAACCTTACAACTAAGTCGGATTTCCGAACAGAAGATACAAGAAGGTTGGCAAGCTCTTTTAAGACCGAGTCTCCGATATCGTGACCGTATTTGTCATTTATTGATTTAAAGTAATCAAGGTCGCACATCAGCACACCAAGGGCTGTTCCTCGACGAAGAATTTGAGCTGTCAGGTTCTCAAGTATTCCCTCAAGGAACCTACGATTATAAAGGCCCGTTAATGGGTCCTTTAAACTCTGCTCCTTCAAGGCAAGGGCATAGCGTTTCGATTCTAAAACTGGAGCGGTTTCTTCAAGGTATCTTCTTACCATGGATAGTTTTTCCATAATTTTTTTAGATTTTAAGATGGTAACGGTTCCTGGAAGATGGATTTCAACGACGGCTAAAACCTTACCACCAGCGGTCATAGGGATGCAAACATGGTGTGTTGCTCCTGGGTATTCATAATATTTACAGGGCTCTGGAGTGTTGATAGAATCTACAATATCTCCTGTCCTTTTTGCTCGACATTTGTCGGCATTAAAAAGCGGTTCAGGATTCACCTCGAGGTCCTCGTCAGATTTATACACAACGGACATGGTGTTTGCCGAGTTTGACACTTCATAAATCACAACAGCTCCAAGTCCAAGTTTTTCCAAAGTTTTACCAAGCCTTGTGAATATATCCATTAGGTCCTCGTCATTTTCGATAAGATGTCTATAAAGCTCTAAACTTTTAAACTGTTGAATTAAGTTCTCAACCGTGCAGGCAAGGCTACCTATCTCATCTCTAAACTTAAGGCAAGGAAGGTCTTCCATCTCCACCATTGAAACATTGGGATTTGTTATAAGGTCTGAGATCTTTTGTTTTAACCTATCAAGAGGTCTCTTGACCATGGTGTAAAAGGCAATGGCTCCAAATATTAGAAATGTTAATACTACAATAACTAAATAAAGAAGAGATCTTTCAAAGTATAGACGGAGCTCAATTTGAGTGGCTAAAGATGGGTTCTCCAGGATTTCACGCAGGATAAAGTAAAAGTAAAAAGTTAGAGCAAAGTTGACCAACACACAAGCCCCAATGATAAACCCAACCTTCCAAAATAAGCTTAAATTAAAAACAAAGTCTAAAAACTTTCTTATCCAATTTTTCATCTTTTAAACTTTGCTTTTAAATAAATTTAAACACAGTTACTAAACTATAACAACTAAAAAAAATTTTTGTCAAGGGTGAATTTTAGGGGAATTTGAAAAAACTAAAGGTTTGCCCCTGCGCTCGCTACGGTAACGATCGAGCCTTCACCAAAAGGTAAGGCTTCTTGCCTATAGATCTCCCCTGTTGCCTTAGTCTTAAGGGTTGCGATAAGCTTGGCAAGTAAATACAAACAGCCTGACCCGCAACATTTCAAAGGCTCATTTTTGGTGAGCTCTTCCTTCAAGGCTTGCGTTTCCCCCTGGAAAGCAAGCTCAATCACCTTCTTGTCAAACCTCATGGCTATACCTGCAATCTCCTCCCCTGCCGGAAATGGGTCCCCATACCTTAAGCCAAGATGACAGAAGTCTATACCCAGGACAATGTAAGTCGTATCATCTATTAGGTCTGCTATACCCTCAACAAGCTTGTCTGTAAGCTCTCCTCCTGCCTCTAACAATTGATGCGACCCAACAAGTATAGGAAGGGAAACGATAGAATCCCCCTCAAGATAGCGTAAGAAAAGGGCTTGAAACTCAATGGAATGCTCTCTCCGATGGACAATATGGTTCGGAAAGAGTTCAAGCCTTTTTGAATTGGCTAAATAGAAAAAGCCCCCCCTGTCAAAGCGCAAAAGACCAAAAGGAGTGTGTATGTCCTTTGTTAAAACTGAGAAGGGATAATCAAGATAGTGTCCAACTCCTAAGATGATTACCCTTGAGCCAGGCGGAAGCTTAAACCTTTTGTAGGAAACAGCATAGCACTTAGCACCAACCCGAAGGTCTATGTGAGGAGCTATAAGAATTCGTGGGGGATTTGCTCCATCCACAGGTTCAAGCTTCAGTATCTCTTCAATAAAAGCCTTTGCTTCTTCAGGGTCTAAAGGGTAGCTGATGTTAGCGTGAGCCATTGGTCTTGCTGGCAAAGCAAACCAAGCTTCATAAACCTTTTCTTTAAACTTTTCAAAGGTTGGGCTCCAGAGAAACCCCTTTTCGTCAAGGGTTTGCACAAACTTAACAATCTCTTCCAGGGGCACAATCTGACCAAACCTCTTAGTTGCTAAGGCTTGTAAGTCCCGCAGGTCGTGGTTGCCATCCATGTAGCGGAGGAGAAAAACCGCTTCTTGAGGAATGGGCAAGACCTCATCAACAAAGCCCACAGGGTCCCTTAAGAAAAGGAAAGGTTTCCCCTCTATCGTCCCAGGAATTGCGTCGACTTGCCTAAGTATAGGTTTAAAATCTGGGGTCATCATCGATCGCTTACGTCTCCAAAATCTTCAGATGTTAGTTCTTGGCAAGCCTGCTTTACTCGCTCTACTGCAGAATAAAAATCATCCTCTATCGTCCTTACCCTTACTCCGTAAGCCTTTTGGACTGCCTTTCGGACGATCTCACCTTTAAGAAGGGCGTTTTCCCAAGCGAACTCTGCGAACTTTTGATTAACGATGTCGTTAAGCTCAATCAAAGCTTTTGCCCGATTTCTTCTCTCAACTACCCCCTCGCTTAGGGGCACCCTAAGGAAATCATCCACCTTTTCAACAAAACTCTCGTAAAAGCTTGCCGGAAACCTTTTATCAAACTCCTCAATGGCAAACCCGAAGGTAATAAGCATTGGCTCTTTTAGATAGGTATAAAGCTCGTCCTCGATGAGGTTTGGGTCTTCTCGGTAAAAATCCATGTAGAGACGATAGGCTTGCTTAGCCTTTTCTTTAACGTTCGGTGGTTTCTCGGTGTTAAACTCAAGGATGTAATGATACATCTTCTCATCAACAACGATGGCTAAAATTTCTCTTGCCCCAAGGCCCCGCATAGCCTCAAGCCTATGCCTTCCATCAACAACATAATACTTACCACCTTTGGGAACGACCACGATGGGGGTCAAGAAACCAAGCTTATCTATGGCAAGTTCAAGCTGTTTCCTCAAGCTTTCTGAGATGTCCCTTTGGAAGGGTGGAACCTCTATTTCCTCAAGCCGAAAAAGGGCAAGCTTTAGAGGTTGTTTTTTTACCGGGTCTTCAAAGACGGCTATCTCCTTCATATCCTACCTCCTTCAGCTCAATCAGCGCTCCTTCTTAAAAAGGTAGGAATGTCAAGTATGTCTTCTATCGGCTCATCACTTATGACTCTTCTAAGCCTTCCCTCCCTTCTTTTTAACCCTTCATCAATGGGCATAATTTTATCATCCTTCATCTTTTCTCCCACCTTCTCGATACCAGTCCCGATTACTGTAACCCTAAGAAGGTCTTCCATAGACTCATCGTAAACAATGCCGTAAAAGACCTTGGCTTCAGAATGGACCTCCTTAAGGATGGTTGAGGTTATAATCTGGGTCTCATGGAGGGTAAAGGTTTCGGGATGAACGGTAACATTGAGAAGCACACCCCTTGCCCCTGCCAAGGATATATCCTCAAGTAGAGGACTTGAAATGGCCATGTTTACCGCAAGCTCAGCCCTATCCTCACCTCTTGCCTCTCCCATGCCCATCAGAGCTACTCCTCCGCTTTCTGTCATAACCGCTTTCACATCGGCAAAGTCAAGATTAATATAACCTGGCGAAAGAACTAAGTCTGAAATACCCTTCACTGCATAATATAATACATCATCTGCCCTCTTGAACATCTCATAAAGTTTTTCTTGAGGTGAGCCAAGAGTCAAGAGCTTATCGTTAGGGATGACGATTAAAGTATCCACAAACTTCTTCAACTCTTCAAGCCCTTCCTCTGCTATCCTTTGTCGAACCTTACCCTCAAAGGTAAAAGGTTTGGTGACCACTGCCACCGTAAGGATATCCATCTCCTTGCAGATCCTTGCTATAACTGGAGCAGCCCCTGTTCCTGTTCCGCCTCCCATTCCTGCAGCAATAAAAACCATGTCCGCATCCCTCAAACAATCCCTGATCTCCCTTTCGCTTTCTTCGCAAGCCCTTCTTCCAATCTCAGGCTTTCCTCCAGCTCCAAGTCCTCGGGTTAAGTTCTTCCCAAGTTGGATCTTTATGGGTGCTGGGTTAAGAGAAAGAACTTTGTAATCTGTGTTCGCTGAAATAAACTCAACTCCACTTATTCCCTTTTTAATCATATGGGCAACTGCGTTCCCACCAGCACCACCAACGCCTATAACCTTAATGATCGGTTGAAGCCTTATTTCATCCTCTACCATCTCAAAGGCTAAGCTCATCTTCCTTCCCCCTTAAGAATTTTAAAAACCTTTAATAAAGTCCTTAAGCTTCTGTAAAAACCCCTTACCCTTGGATTTTTTGGTCTCTTCAATTGGATAGTTTTGGAAGGCATAGACAAGCATCCCAACCGCTGTAGCAAATTGCGGATGATTTATCTCCTCACCAAGCCCTTTGAGCTTAACAGGATAGCCAATCCTCGTTGGAAGGTCTAAAATCTGGTCCGTTAGATAGATTAACCCGGGTAAAAGGGCTGACCCACCAGTTAAAACCGCACCACCTGTTAAAAGGCTTTTATCTACATTTTTGGAAACATTTTGGTCTATCAGCTCGAGTATTTCCTTCATCCTCAGTTCTAATATCTCAGCAAGAACCCTTCTGCTTATCCTTCTTGAAGGTCTTGCCCCAACCCCTGGGACCTCAACCTCTTCCTGTTCCTCAACTAACTCTCTAAGGCAAACCCCCTTCTCTATCTTAATTCGTTCCGCTTCAGTTTTTGTTGTCCGAAGCCCAATAGCTAAATCGTTTGTTAAGTTTTCCCCACCTACCGGGATTGAGCCTACATACTTTAGAACATCTTCCTGGATCACTGCAAAGTCTGTAGTCCCACCGCCAAGGTCTATGATAAGAACCCCCAAGTCTTTCTCTTCTGGCGTTAAGACAGCTTCCGCAGAGGCTAACCCTTGATAGAGGACAGCCGAAACCTCGATCCCTAAGTTTTCGAAACAACGAAGGAGGTTTTGCACCTGGGAGCGCTGGGCAGTAATCAACTGCACATGAGCCTCAAGCCTTACCCCGCACATCCCGATAGGCTGCTGTATCCCCCTCAAATTATCAACCACAAACTCCTGAGGGATCACATGGAGTATCATCTGGTCTTGAGGAAGGTCAATGGATTGAGCTGCTTGAATAACCTCGTCAACGTCCTCGGGAGTAACCTCGCGATTTTTAAGAACTACAACCCCCATACCAGCCCAGGTTTTCACATGACTGCCAGCAATGCTCGCGAGCACTACCTGCGGTGTCTGTTTAGCCTGGGATAAAGCCTTTTCTATTGCCTGTTTGATGCTTGAGGTTGCCTCTTCAAGGTTTACGATTGTCCCCTTTTTCAAACCACTTGAAGGCACAACCCCTATTCCTGTTACCCACTGTTCACTCCCTTTAAGCTCCCCTACAAGGGCACAGACCTTAGTTGTCCCAACATCAACAACTAAATAGGTTCCACCACTCATTAAAACCACCCCTAAGTATTTCTGTATTTTACTAAAGCTCGACCAAATGGATAATCAAGTCTAATCAATTCTACACGATCTTCTAAATGGTTATCATATATGTAAGTCATAATCCTGTCAAGATAAGAATAAAGCGTAAACAGACCATTAGTAGTTGTAAGTGGTAAAAAGATAGTTATATTACTTTTAGTGTTTAAAACAATCTTATCCTTTGTCAAAAAGATCTTTTGCAGATTTTCATACACAGGTAAATACTTCTTATTCTGTTTTAGCCATTCTAAAAATTTGAAAAAAACATCTTTATTCTTTTCATCCTCAATGAACACATAGGGATAGTATAAGATATCGTTTGGGTTCGCTTCAGATAATATAACACCGTTACGGTCTATAAGATAACCTTTATTGTTCTGAACCAATATGGCAAGGGGAGACCTCTCTTTAATCTGCACCTCAAGGGTCGAAGGTAGTTGCCTTCTTAGTATAGTGTCTTCAATAAGATGATGCTTTTTTAGCCTTTCCCTCAATTCGTCTAAGTCCAAACGATAAAGTATCTCACCACCCTTTAAATCAAGCAACCTTAAAACCTCTTCCTTGCTAACCTTAGCGTTTCCATAAACTTTTATCTCTTTAAGCACAAAAAGCTTAGTAAAATATAGGGCATACACCATTAGCCCAGCAAGAAGTATCACAAGCAGGCTAAAAGTAATTCCTAAGAAGAGTCTCCTTTTGTTTGCCATAGCTCCTTTACAGACTGCATCCCAAAAACTTTACCTCTGGCTCAAGCATTATGCCGAACCTATCCCAAACCCTCTTTTGTACCTCCCTAAGCAAAGCTAAAACATCCTTTGCCGTTGCTGTGCCAAGGTTTACGATAAAGTTTGCATGCCTTTCAGAAACCTTTGCCCCACCAATCCTGTAGCCCTTAAGTCCACAATCCTCAATCAACTTTCCTGCGTAACAACAAGGGGGATTTTTAAAGGCTGACCCAAAGGTTTTCTCAGCTAAGGGCTGGCTTGCCTTCCTCTTAAAGTATATATCTTTTAAATTCTTTTCTATTTCTTCTGGATTAGCCTTAGCCAACTCAAGGGTTACAGAGACAACGATGCCCTCTTTGCGAAAGGAGCGGTAGGTCCAATCGCCATCCTTAGGTTCATAATCCTCTATTTTCCCTTCCTTTAGTAGTTTTACCCTCCTTACAAGCATGGAAAAGCTTCTTCCATAGGCTCCTGCGTTCATCCTCACTGCACCGCCAACCGTTGCAGGAACTCCTGCTAAAAACTCAAGCCCAGAGTAGCCCTTTCTCCTTGCAAAACTTAAAACCTCCCCAACCATAGTCCCTGATAAAACCTCAAGGGACAAAGTTGCACCCTGAGCAAAGGACCCTTCAGCTATCCCCTTCATACTTCTAAGGTTAATAACCACCCCAGAGTATCCTTCATCGGCACAAAGAAGATTGCTACCCCCTCCTATTACATACCAAGGTATATCAAGCTCTGTGGCATTTTTAGCTATTTCCATAAGCTCTTCCTCTTTTGTTGGAAAAACCATAAGACTTGCTGGTCCGCCTATTTTTATTGAAGTATGCTTAGCTAAGGGCTCATCCTCCTTGTAGGCTATGCCCTTTTCTTTTAAAAATTTTTCAAAAATCTTAGGCTGAAAGGACCTTCTCATCCCTTCCTTCTATGACGGTCAAAAGGGCTTCTCCAATTTTATACACATCTCCTGCACCCATAGTCACAAAGAGGTCGCCAGGTGAGAGAAGCGCTTTAACCACCTCTAAGGCTTTACTTTTTTCAGCATAGAAAGTAGGCTTTTCCTTACGAATTTCCTTTACAGCTTGGTATAAAGCTTCCCCAGAGACTCCTGGGATAGGCTTTTCGCTTGCCGGATAAATATCCGTAAGTATCAAAATGTCAGGCACCTTTAACACCAAGAGGAAGTCTTCCCAAAGGGCTTTAGTTCGAGTGTATCTATGAGGCTGAAATAGAACTATCAGCCGTTTATCAGGATGTTTTTTCTTTAAGGCTTTTAAGCTAACCTCGACCTCCCTTGGATGATGAGCATAGTCATCGTAGATTAAGGCACCTTTAGCCATACCTTTAAGCTCAAGCCTTCTCTTTACCCCTCTAAACTGGGAAAGGACGGACAAAACCTTTGGGATTGGTAAACCTAAAACTATGGCGCAGGCGATGACTCCTAAGGCATTTTGAACGTTGTGAAACCCTGGAACTTGAAGCTTAAGAACTCCAAGAAATTCCTTCCCATGGTATACTGCAACCTCAGGATGAGCGGTGTCACTTAAAACTTTTCCGCTAACTTCGTTACCCTCGCTTAAACCGTAGAAGACAAAGGGTAAAGAAAGTTGAGACACCGTTTCCCTGATACCAGGGTCATCTCCACAGAGGATAACCCTACCTTCAGGGCTTGTCCTTAGGATGAAGTTTTGGAAGGCCTTCTTTATAGCAGTAAAGTCGGCGTAAAAATCAAGGTGTTCCCGGTCGATGTTAGTGATGATAGTAATGTAAGGGTTATAGTAGAGGAAGGAGCCATCGCTCTCGTCAGCCTCTGCCACAAGATATGTTCCTTCTCCAAGTAAAGAGTGGCTTTGCAGGTTATTAACGAGCCCGCCTACAACTACCGTAGGCTTTAATCCAAGCTTGCAGAGAAGCTCAGCCAGCATGGAAGTTGTAGTAGTCTTTCCATGGGAGCCAGCAACAACGATGCTCTTTGGATGAACACTCATCACTTCAGCCAACATTTTAGCCCGAGGTATAACCCATAATCCAAGATCACGAGCCTGCTTAAGCTCAGAATGTTCAAGAGAGACGGCTGAAGAATAAACCACTATTTCAACTCCTTCAAGATGAGATAGATGATGTCCAAGGAAAACAGGTATCCCGGCTTCCCGAACCTTTTCCAGGTACTTACTTTCCGAAAGGTCGCACCCTGAAACCTCATGCCCCATCTTATGCAGAATGAGGGCTAAACCACTCATACCTACGCCACCAATGCCCACAAAATGAATTTTTCTCTTCTTCTCAAGCATGGCTTAATCCTTTTAAACCAAAGCTTCCATCTCAGCAATTGCCCGCTCTACACCTTGGGGGTCAAAAAACTTTCTCATACCTCTTCCTATTTTAACCCTAAGTTCTTCTTGAGAAAGGGCAGACCTCAAAAGGCTTAAAACCTTATCTGCTGTAGCTTCTCTTTGCCTTAGCATAAAGGCACCGCAAGCCTCAACCAACGCCTTTGCGTTTTTCTCTTGATGGTTGTGGGTGGCGTAAGGGAAGGGAATAAAAAGGGCAGGCACACCAAAGGCACAAAGCTCAGCAATAGTGCTTGCTCCAGCTCGGCTTAACACAAAATCTGCCTCGCTGTAAGCTGAACCCATATCATCGATAAAGGGTAGAATCTTAACCCTTCCGCCTAAGGCATCTTCATCTAACTTTTGCTTTACCCTTTCATAATCATCAAACCCAGTTTGCCAGATAACTCTTAAGTTCGGGAACTCCTCAAGGAGCCTTGGCAAAACTTCTAAGGCAAGCTCGTTTATGAACCTTGCCCCAAGGCTCCCCCCAAGGATGAGAAGACAAATACCCTCTTTCTTACCCTCTTTTTTTGTAAAAAGGGACTTCCGAACAAAGTTCCCGCTAAAGACTACTTTATCCTTAGGGAAATAATCTTTGCTCTCAGGAAAGGAGATGAAGACCCTATCAACAAGATGGGAAAGTACCTTATTTGCCATGCCAGGAATAACATTCTGCTCATGAAGCCCAAGCCTTTTACCAAGTAGCTTCCCAGCTAAAACGACCGGTATAGATACATATCCCCCTTCTGCAAAGATAATTTGAGGGTTGATGCTCCTTAAAAGCTTTAAGGAGCGCAATAAAGCAAGACCAAGTTTAAAGAGGGCTATTAATTTTCTTAGCAAAGACCTCCCCACAAAGCCTTCAACCTCAAGATGATAAACAGGGAAGGGCTTATCTTTAAGGATTCTTTTCTCTATGGGGCGGGAGCCCGCTACAAAAAACACCTCTCTCCCCTTTTCAAGAAGGGCTTCAGACAAGGCAAGCCCAGGCATGATGTGGCCTCCAGTTCCTCCGGCAACAATCATCCATCTCAATGATACACCACTCCTTCTTCTTTTTTTCCAAGATACTTGGGAGCATACTCCAAAACAAGCTGTCTAAAGACCTCTCCCCTTTCGGCATAATCCCTAAACTGATCAAAGCTTGAGCAGGCAGGAGAAAGAAGTACCGTATCACCTGGCTTTGCTGTCTTAAAGGCTATGGCTAACGCAGAAGGAAGATCCTCTACTACATAGGTTTCAACAAGATTGGAAAGCTCTTCAGCTATAATCCATCTTGCCTCCCCCATAAGGATGAGAACTCTTACCTTTTCTTTGATCAGAGGAATGAGCGGTGAGTAGGACCCACCCTTATGCCTTCCACCAAGTATAAGAAGGATGGGTGAAGGCAAGCCCTTTAGAGCCTGGAGAGTTGCATCAACATTCGTAGCCTTAGAATCGTTGATAAAATGGACACCACCGAAGGTCCCCACAAACTCAATCCGATGAGGGAAGCCGATAAAGTTGTCTATAAGCCTTTGGCAGACCTCCTTGCTAACCCCGCAGACCCTCCCCACAAGGAGGGCTGAAAGAAGGTTTAAACGGTTATGCACCCCAAGAAGCTTAAATTTATGTAGGGAATAAACCTCCTCTTCGCCAAAGATGTCTAAGACGGCATAACCATTCCTTAGGTAAGCAGAGGCC
Source organism: uncultured Caldimicrobium sp. (assembly GCA_964549125.1). Lineage (GTDB taxonomy): Bacteria > Desulfobacterota > Thermodesulfobacteria > Thermodesulfobacteriales > Thermodesulfobacteriaceae > WYEG01. The sequence goes on along the minus strand of CAZJUD010000042.1, from coordinate 5,135 downwards.
CCTTCCTCTTGCCTTTCTGCAAAGAAATACTTCTCCCCCTTGACCATCCCTTTAAAATCTTCAAAGTATGGCAACGCTTTTGCTAAGATGGCAAAGTCATCCGAAGTTTGATTTTCAAAAAGCCTGTATTTGTAGTAAGCATACTCCTTCAAATCCCGATATCTTTCGAGGTGGTCTGGAGTAATGTTTAGAAGGATGCCAAATTTTGGGGCAAAAGTCTCTATCCTTTCAAGTTGAAAGCTTGACACCTCAAGCACAATCCTATCAACCTTGACATTAGATAGCACATAGTCTGAAAGAGGTATACCATAGTTTCCACCGGTAAAAACCCTTTCTCCAGCAAACTTAAAAAGGTCTGAGACCATGGCTGTGGTCGTAGTCTTCCCGTTTGTTCCGGTTATGGCAATGGTTCTCCTTTTTTCATCCTCTGAAAGATAGGACCAGGCTAATTCAAGCTCAGAGATGACGGGGACGCAAGCCCTTAAAGCTGGAAGATAGACTTCCTGTGGAACGCCTGGACTTACAACCACAAGGTCAGCTTTCTTTAACGTATCTTCCCGATGGGCTCCAGCCTCAAAAACTACTCCTTGAACCTCAAAGGAAGAAACCATAGATGGCGGAAGCTCTTCTTTTGGTTTAGACTCGCTCACAACCACATTTGCCCCTTTCACCAAAAGGAGCCTAACGGCAGATTGTCCGCTCTTTCCAAAACCTACAACCACTACTTTTTTCCCTCTAACATCCATGGCTCATCCTACCTTATCTTCAAGGTGCTAAGGGCTAAAAGCCCGCAAATTATCGAAATTATCCAAAATCTAACCACAACTTTGTTTTCCTTCCAGCCAAGCAGTTCAAAGTGATGATGAAGGGGCGCCATCTTAAATATCCTTTTCCCTCCTGTAAGCTTAAAGTATCCTACTTGAAGGATGACAGAGAGGGCTTCAGCAACAAAAATACCCCCAGCAAGAAGAAGCATAAACTCCTGCTTCACCATGATGGCTATAGCCCCCATCACCCCTCCAAGCCCTAAAGCCCCAACGTCTCCCATAAATATCTCTGCTGGATGAGCGTTATACCACAAGAACCCAAGACCTGCCCCACCAAGAATGGCACAAAGTATGGCTAATTCTCCGGCATAGGGAATGTAAGGTAAGAATAAATACTGGGCAAATTTAACATGCCCAGAAACATAAGCAAAAACAAGATACACTCCTGCCACCACACAGAAAGGCACAATTGCTAACCCATCAAGTCCATCCGTTAAATTTACTGCATTAGAACTCCCAAGCATAACAAGGAGCGAAAATATAAGGTAAAAAACCCCAAGGTCTAAAACAACCCTTTTAAAGAAGGGCAGGTTAAGGCTTGTGCTAAACCCTAAAGCTTCAAAGAGAAGAAGATAGAAGATCAAAACCCCAAGTGCTTGAAGCAGAAGCTTTTGTTTCCCAGTGAGACCAAGGTTTTTACCTCTCTTAATCTTTAGGTAATCGTCCACAAATCCGATCAGCCCAAAAAAGACCAACACAAAAAGGGCAAGCCATACAAAAGGATTGGTAAGGTTGCACCAAAGAAGAGAAGAAATAACTACCGAGAGGATGATCACAACTCCTCCCATCGTAGGGGTCCCAGTCTTAACCTTATGATGGGAAGGACCCTCCTCCCTTACTATTTGACCAAACTGCTTTTCCGTCATAAATCTTATAAACCTTGGCATTAGTAAATAGACGAGTAAAAAGGCAAAGATTGAACCATAGATCATACGGAAGGTGATGTATTTAAAAACATTGAACAGGCTTATCCATTCAGAAAGGGGATAAAGAAGATGGTAAAACATACTTTAACTTCCTCCCTCAAGCAAAACTGAAACGACCCTTTCCATTTCCATTGCCCTCGAACCCTTTACTAAAATCACGCACCGAGAAAGGGCTATCTTCCCTTGCTTTAGGGCTTCTAACAGGGCTTCGGTAGTCTCAAAGGTTAAACAATCGTCCCTCCCAAATCCAGTTTTATAGTCCTTTGCATGTTCCCCTACAAAGATGGCAAAATCCACAACCTTTCCTGCAAGCTCTCCGATACTTTGATGGGCTGACTCTGCAAAGCTTCCAAGCTCCTTCATGTCGCCAAGTATGGCAACCTTTCTAAAATCACCCTTTGGAAAATTTTCAAGATACTCAAGGGCTACAACCATAGACCCAGGGTTTGCGTTGTAGGTATCATCAAGGATGATTAAATTTTCTCTCCTTATAACTTTCAACCTGCTGTAGAAGTCTTCTATTTCAGAAAGTTTCTCGCAGACCTCTTCAAAATCTAAGCCCGTCCCAAGGGCAATGGCTATGCTTGCCGAAAGGTTTAAGACCTGATGCCTACCCTTAATCTTAGCAAAAACCTCTTTCTTTTTTCCAGACCAAACTAAACCTATCTTTGCTCCCTCTTCAACTTCTTCGTAATTCTCTATCCAAAGGTCTGCCCCCCTTTCAAAACCAAAGCTAATCTTAGTATGCGGGAAGGTCTTAGCCTTTTTGCGAAGGTTTTCCTGGTCGTAAAAATAAACAATTACTCCGTCCTCTCTCATCTTAGCAAATAGAGAAGTTTTCTCTTCCAGGACCCCCTCAAGGCTTTTTAATCCTTCAAGATGTGCAGCATAAACACAGGTTATAGCTCCAAGGTCTGGATTTGCAATCTCCGTAAGTCTTGCTATTTCACCGGGTGCATTAGTTGCTATCTCAAGGATTACCCAATCCTTATCCTTCTCCTGGGCAAGGATGCTCATCGGAACCCCGATTAGGTTGTTGAAGTTTGCCTTGTTCTTCCCACAGTTGTAAAATTTGGAAAGGACCTGATAGGTCATCTCCTTAGTCGTCGTTTTTCCGCAGGAGCCAGTTATGGCACAGACTTTGTAACCATCAAGGTTACGAACATACTTCCCAAGTTCACCCAGGGCAAAAAGGGTATCCTTAACCAGAATAACAGAAACATCCCTTGGCAGGTCATCCCATCTTAGATAATCAGGCATGCGCTCAACAACCGCACCTTTGGCTCCTCTTGCTATGGCTTCTTTTATGAACTCGTGCCCATCAAATCTCTTCCCTTTCAAAGCAAAGAAAAGAAAGCCTGGTTCCACCGTCCTTGAATCAGTGGTTACCCCAGAAAAGGTAATGCCCATATCTCCATTTAAGAGGATACCTTTCGTTGCCCGAACTATATCCTCAGTAGATAAAACTCTCCTTGCAATCATTTTCTCCCTCTCAGTCTTTAATCTCCGATAAAAGCCTTTTTACCACCTCTCGGTCAGAAAAGGGATATCTTTCCCCCTGCACCTCTTGATAATCCTCATGACCCTTTCCTGCTATAAGGAGCACATCCCCTTTCCGAAGCATCTCAAGAGCTGACTTGATTGCCACCTCTCTATCGACCCAGACATAACAGGGCTTTATCCCCGTTAGTCCTTTTTTGATGTCCTCGATGATGCTCTCCGGGTCTTCAAACCTTGGGTTGTCTGAGGTTAGGATTACAAGGTCAGAAAGTTCTTCAGCAACCCTACCCATAAGTGGTCTTTTCCCAGCATCCCGATTTCCCCCACAACCAAAAAGGACAATGAGCCTCCCCTTTTTAAGAGGAACTAAGCTCTCCAAAGCAGACTTTAAAGCATCCGGCGTATGAGCATAATCAACGAACACGTAGGATCCACCCTTTTCTCCAACAAGCTCAAGCCTACCAGGTGGGTTGGTAAGGGTTGGCAAGGCTTTAACAAGGTCATCTACTGAAAAACCAAGGGAATAGAGAATACCTAAGGCAACTCCCAGGTTTTTGGCTTGAAAATCACCCACAAGCCTTGTCTTTACATTATAAGTCTTTCCAGCAACTATAATAGAGAGCTCAAGGAAGGGCGTTCTTTGGATAAAGGCTACTCGGAAAAAGTCATCGTTAACAGAGACAAGCCTTAGGCTTGGTCGAGAAGCCCTTAGCTCTTCAAAGAGCCTTCTTCCATATTCTGTCTCAAAGGAGATAACGGAAGCTCCATCTTCCTTAAGATACCGAGTAAAGAGCTTTTTCTTTGCCTGAAAGTAGCTTTCCATGTCTCCGTGGTAGTCAAGATGGTCCCTTGAAAGGTTTGTAAACCCGCAGGCTGAGAAGGTTAGCCCAAAGATCCTCTCTTGGTCTAAGGCATGAGAAGAAACCTCAAGGGCAAGAAGCTTTATCCCAGAGTCTTTTGCTTTTTTTAAGAGGGGAAAAAGAACAAAGCTTGAAGGTGTTGTCTCCCGTGAAGGCAAAACCTCTCCTACATCATAGTAGATGCTCCCAATGTAGCCACTTTTTAAACCAAGGGCGGAACTTAAAGCCCTTACAAAGAAGGTAGAAGAGGTCTTTCCGTTAGTGCCAGTTATCCCAACCAGAGTGACCGAGCTTTCAGGATGGTCGTAAAAGCGGGAAAGGAGTTTTCCTAAGGTTCCCTTGAAATCTTTAAGCCTAATCTGAGGGACATCAAGGCTTGGGTCAATGCTATCTTCCTTGATGATAATCCTTGCCCCTCTTTTAAGGGCATCAGGTATGAAGTCCTTTCCATTTAGCCTTGTTCCACGCCTTGCAACGAAGATGTATCCTTCTTTAATGCTCTGCGAATGATCAGAGATCCCAAATACCTCCTCATCCCAGTTCCCCTTATACTCATCTAAAACTTCATCTAAGGATAAAAGGTCTTTTAATCGTTTCATCTCAAGATCCCGCTATCTTTAAAAAGGGTCAAAAGCTTGCGAGGCTCTATTCCATTCCTAACAACCAAGATAACCCTCTCCCTTCCAGAAAGGAGATGGATAGATTTTTCTTGCGAAGGAAGGATTAAGATTTCTTCCTTAGCTTCTACAGGGGAAGAATATGAAGATTTTGCGGTTCCTTCCTCAGCCCCAAACCTTGGTAAAACCGTTAACCTTGTGTTCTCACCGTTCATTCTCCTTAGCTCAGCCTGAACCAAATGAAGAGGAGTTATTTTAAGATGTTCCCCATCCCTTTTAACTTCTTGTCTTCCAAGTTCCCATTCAAGGGTTGAAAACTCATAAGAGGGGAGAAGAGAAGGTGGAAGTAGGAAAGTTTTCTCAAAAAAGGGGGTAGTAAAAAGGGAATAGAAACCAAGCAACTCA
>CAZJUD010000041.1:0-1614 GCA_964549125.1 uncultured Caldimicrobium sp. | reverse complement strand
CCTCCCGATCTCTATAAGATACGGAGCGGGCAAGATAGTAAGAACCATACCCTTGAAAAATCTCAGCAAAGGGAATCATACCCTTGAATGGGATGCCAAAGACAATTCAGGAAATCAGGTCCCGGACGGAAATTATAAAATCACAATCACTGTGGGCGAAGGTGAGAAGGTAAAATCAATAAAACCGGTGATAACGGGTAGGGTTACTTCGGTTGTGTTTGAAGACGGGAAGGCAAGGCTGAAGGTAAACGACGAGCAAACGATAAACCTTGAAGACCTGAAAGAGATAGCTTGGAGGTAAGAGGTATGGGTATCTTTGGAACACTTTACATAAGCTACTCGGGTTTGTTTAGCGATTCTCAAGCCATGAACGTATCAGCTGACAACATAACCAACCTCAACACTACAGGCTTTAAGGCTGGAAGGTATGAGTTTGGGGATGTAATTAGGAAGGCTGTTGGTGAAGTCTTTACCAGAGGAGCTGGATATGGTGTATCCCCTAAGGCAACGAGGTGGCTTTTTTCACAGGGTGGTATCCAAACCACGGATGTGCCAACAGACCTTGCTATATCTGGTCGGGGCTTTTTTGTGGTATCAGACGACAAGGGAAATGTCTTTTTTACGCGGGATGGACAATTCATGGTAAACGAGGCGGACGAGAAGCACTTTGCCCTACAGAATAGTCTTGGGATGTACCTTTTAGGGGCAAACCCTGATGCCACTACAGCTAACGTTGTTGACCTGAAGATTCATCTAATCCCTAAGGTAATGCCAGCAAAGGCAACGAGCAAAATCTCGGCTCAACTTCTTCTTAATGCAAACAGACCTACTAACGCTGAAACCCTGCTCTCAAAGTATGACTGGACTTTAGACCATACGAAACCCCTACAGGACGGAACATACGACTGGGTCTTTGACTGGGATATCTACGATTCCCTTGGGCAGAAGATTACCCTTAAAGCTTACTTTGACAGAGGAGACAATCCAAACACCTATGAAGTCCTTTTAGCCCTTGCTGACCCAGCAAAAGATACCCGAGGCGACGGAAAGTTTAAGGGAGCCTTTCTTTATGGAACCTTGACCTTTGGTGGTAACGGAGAAGTAGTTTCTGCCGATTTCAGCCAAATTTCTGACCCAAGCGGAACCTTATCTCCTCTTGACCTTACAACCCTGGGGCAACCCAAGTTTACCTTAACCGTTGATGGAAGAAACCAGGAAATTACTTTAGACCTTGGGTTTTTTGTAAACCCGGACAGCACAATAACAAGGCTTAACTACCCAATAAGACTCTCCGCAAGTCCTTTTGCCCAGCTCTATTATTCTCAAGACGGCTACGAGGAGGGGGTGTTTGACAGGATTGAGGTGATAACAGAAGAAGGGCTGATAAAGGCTTGGTATACGAACAACAAGGACTTGCCTGTTGCAAAGCTTTTCCTTGCTGATTTCAACGGATATGAGGAGTCTTTGGAGAAGGTAGGGAACAATCTTTTCCGAGCCAAAGCTAACGTTACTCCTTTTATCTTTGCCCCGGGTGCCGGGGAAAGGGCTCGGATACTGTCTGGGGGGCTTGTGACCTCAAAGACGGGACTTGGTCAAGAGACTGGTCAGGTGGGC
>CAZJUD010000040.1:0-2813 GCA_964549125.1 uncultured Caldimicrobium sp. | reverse complement strand
GACGAGCAGTGCCGCGCCGTGGCCATGAGGAGATGGCCCAGGTTTTGGCCGCCCTCAGGCCGAAAGGCCGAAGGGCCTCAGATCCTTCGGCTTCGCCTCAGGAAGACAGGCTTGGGCGAGATCCTCCGGGACGGCTGGATAGAAAGCTTTATAGAAACAACCGCAGCTTAGCTTAATTTTTGAAGAAAAGATAGGAGTTCCCAGAAATCACTAACATGGTGGATAGTTGGCAAACTCTTATTCTTATAGGCTATCAAAGGAACGCCCACCGCTTGGCAGAGCTTGGCGTCAACTTCAGAATCACCTACATACAGGGTCTCTTTGGGCTTAACTTTGAAGGCTTCTAAGATGGTGGAGAGGGCACGAGGGTCATTTTTTGGAAATTCTAAGGCTGTCCTAATAAGATGAAAGAAATCAAGTAAATTAAAATGTTTAAGAAGGGGAATGGTGGAAGTCGTTCGGTTTGTGCAAAGGGCGACAAAAAAACGCTCCTTTGCCCAGCTTAGAAACTCGTAAAGCCCTGGTTCAGGCTTAAGATAAGAGAAAAATTCACTGTAGGGCAAAGAGCGTCCTATCTCCTTAAGCCGTTCATAAAGATTTGTATCCCCATTGGCTAAATACCTTAGACATTCGTCAACGGAATGCATGTGAACAAACTTAAGGTCTTCCTCTTTTAAGGGAGGCTTTCCTACTTTTTCAAGGATGGCGTTGTAATAGGCTCTGTTAGCCTCTAAGGAATCAAACAGAACACCGTCACAATCAAGGACGATAAGCTTGGGTTTCTCAAGCTTCATCATCAATTTTTTCTTTCTAAAACATAATCTGCAATAAAGTTTAGGGCAGACTTAGCTTGACTATCTTTAAAAATATTTAAGGCAGATTTAGCTTTTTTCAACAGTTCCTCTGCCTTAAGCCTTGCTAAAGAAAAACCTTGAGCCTTCTCAATCAGCTCTCTTGCCCTTATAAAATCATCCTTTGTGGGGCTAAGCTTGGTAAAAAGCTCTCTTAGCTCCCTTTGCACATCTTCCCTTGCAGAATTTAAGGCAAGGATGACAGGAAGGGTAACTTTTCCCTCAAAGAAGTCTCTGCCGAGGTCTTTTCCTGTTTCTTCGCTTGTCCAGTCAAGGAGGTCATCGACTATCTGGAAGGCAAGACCAAGGTCGCATCCAAAGGAGCTTAGAGCTTTTTGCTCATCCGCACTTGCCTGAGAAACTATGGCTCCAACTTCACAACAAGCAGACATAAGGACTGCCGTCTTTCTGTATATGACTTCAAAGTAGTCCTCTTCGGTCATGCTAAACTTATCAAAGTTTAAAAGCTGAAGCACCTCTCCTTCGCTCATCAGCAGAGTGGTCTTAGTTATCACATCCATGGCTTGATGGTTGCACAGCTCGCTTGCCATCCTTAAAGCTTTGGCGTAGAGATAGTCGCCAACGAGGATGGTTGCCTGATTGCCCCAAAGGGTTCGTGCGGCTTTTCTTCCTCTCCTAAACTCAGCCGAATCCACCACATCATCGTGAAGAAGGGTTGCTGTGTGGAGATATTCAAAAAGGAGGGAAGCCCGGTAAAGGTCAAAAGGAAGGTCTTTTTTTGAAGAATTTTGACAAGTCTTTGCACTAAGGACAAAAAGGAGGGGTCTTATCCTTTTCCCACCGGCAAACAACAGGTATTCGCTGACCTGGTTGATAAAGTCAAGTTGAGAAATCCTCTCTTCTTGAAGAGCCCTCTCAATAGAGGATAGTTCCTCTTTTAGGTAAGCTTTGATTTTTTCCCTTTCTCCAAAGTGAAGCATTAGACAGTATGTTAAAATGGATGGCAGAAAAATCAAGAGAATTATTTTTCTAACTTGAAGCGGACGGGAAGCTTTACCAGGACAGTGTGCTTTGGGCGGGGGAAATGCTTGCTTGCCCTTTTTACAGCCTTTAATGCCGATTGGTCAAGGACCTCAAAGCCAGAACTTTTAAGAACCTTTAGGTCCTCAACCTCACCGCTTAAGCTTAACCTAAACCCAAGCAAGACCTCACCCTCCCAACCCATCCGCCGAGCAAGATAGGGGTATTCTAAGTGCTCACGAACAAGCCTTGAAATAACAGAAAGCTGTGTTTTAGAGAGTTCTTCAGCCCCTCCCTCTGCTTCACTCTCAACCTTCTTTGCACTCTCAACCTCCTTTGAATCCCCAACTTTCTTTGAACTTCCAACTTCTTTTGAACCCTCAACCTCCTTTGAACCCTCAACTTCCATTGAACCTTCGCTCCCCAGCTCAGGGGTGCCTTCCTTCAGGGCAGTCGTTGAGGCAAGGGGAAGCTCCCTTGCCTCACCTATGCCAAGGGATGGAACTTCCGAAAGACTCTCCTTCCTCTCATCTTCCCTTTGCAGGGGCTCATTTTGGGGAAAAATTGCGACTTTACTTTGAGCCTTTCCTTTAAGGGTTTCCCTTTTAGGCAGGAGATTTTTTGATTGAGCCTTCCTTTGCTCCTTGTTTTCGCTGAGCAGAGAACCTTTTGGACCAAGGTCTACAACTATTATCTTGTTAACCTCTGAGCTTGGCTTAAAGGAAAGGTTGAAAAGGAGGGCGATAAAGAGGAGATGGACTAAAAGGGAGAAAAAGAAAAACTTTGCGTTGACAGAGGGGGTATGAAGCCTTTTTATCATGGCTTTAAGATAATACATTTTTTAAAAAATTCACATTCTCTTTGTAGGTAGCCTTGAGGCCCCTTTCCTGTTGCCCTGATCCTTTTTTTTGCCCCCCGTTTTCCTTTTTCCCCCTTGGCTCCCTTTTTTTTTCGCCCCGGGGCCCTTTTTTTTTTGTCGCC
>CAZJUD010000039.1:0-4855 GCA_964549125.1 uncultured Caldimicrobium sp. | reverse complement strand
ATATTTATGGGTTTTCGTAGGTCTTAAACTTTTTCCTTTATTGAGCAATGCTTTGGAAGGGCGACCAAGCGGTCACCCAAGCATAGTATTTAATTATTCGTTCATAATTCGAAGAAGCTTGATGTTGCAGTAGAGGTCTTCTCCGGCTAAGGGGGGATTTAAGTCAAGGGTAATCTCCTCATCGGTTACCTCGATTATCATCGCCGGAATAGTTATTTCACACTGAGGAGAGTCAAGGATCAGAGATAGAAGCATGCCTGGTTCAGGCTCAACATCAAGCTCTAATCCATCCCTTGCGACTGTCCGGACAAGGTTTTGGTCCCTCGGACCAAAGGCTTTATCGTAAGGAATGACAACCTCCCTTTCTTCTCCCTCGGACATCCCTAATACAGCTTCAGATAGACCGGGAATGATATCAGGTGATCCTACCTCAAACACGAAGGGCTCAGACTGATAGGTGTCCTCAAACACCTCACCCGAGCTCGTCTTCCCAACTAAATGAATGCTAACTATGTCACCAAACTGCACTTTACGCATAACCGTAACTCCTTGTTAATTTTGATAGAAGTCGAGACCTTAGAGGATAGGACTCTAAAGACTCGGAGCTTCTACCTTAATGGTTAAGCTAACACAAATATGATTTTTTACAAGGGGGTTTATAGAGAAGTTAAGACAACCAGGGCAAAGCACATGATCCCAGGATTATCCTTTTGGAAGATTAGACCTTCGGTTGTTCGGGCTTTAAGAGAAATTCTATCTTCGGGAAGATTTAAGAGGCGAGATAAATTTTTCTTCATCTTTAAGTAATAGGGAGACAGCTTAGGTTCATCAGCAACGATGGTAAGGTCGATTTGGTCTACGTTGTATCCCTTTTCACGGAGCTTGTTTAAAGCAACAAGAAGGAAGAAGCTACTATCTCTATCCTTAAAGGCTTGGTCTGTGTCTGGGAAAAGGGTTCCGATGTCTGGAAGACCTCCTGCTGCAAGGAGCGCATCTGTTAAGGCATGAAGCACCACATCTCCGTCTGAATGCCCAAGGAGCCCCTTATCGTGCTCAATAGGAATACCAGCAAGGATTAGCTTTCTTCCAAAAACTAAAGGATGGACATCAAAGCTAAAGCCTATTTTCATTATAGTTTTTTGTGTCTAAGCCGGCGGTGGGGGTCGAACCCACGACCTGCGGATTACGAATCCGCTGCTCTACCGCTGAGCTACGCCGGCAAGTTTTATTTTTTAAGTTTAAGCCTAAAGCTTCGGTCCTTCAAGAACCTTTTTCCTGCTCAATACCGATAAAATAACCAAAACAACAAGGAGAGCCAGGATAAAGAGCCTCGCGATCCACTGCTCAGCAGTTGCTGAAAGAAGGCTTTGTGCCTGTGAAGATAGCCAGAAGTAGCCAATTGAGAGTAAAAAGATGGGAGATACGACGCCCGTTAAGTAGACAAAAGCCTTTGGTAGCTTAATGGAGGTGTCTCTGGTTAGTTCTGCGTAGAACCTATCAGGTCCAAAGACCCAGATAAAGACAAAAATTTCAATTAGGGCAAAGATTAGGAGAAAGACCGCACCAGCCCAAAAGTCAAGCTCATCAAGAAAGGTAGGTATAAAGACGCAAAGGTGGGCTCCTCCGATTACAAGAAGCATACTAAGGGTCACGGCCTTGGTGTGACTGAATCGCATTTCATCTTCAAAAAAGGAGACAAGCGGTTGTATAAGGGCAAGAGAGGAGGTAAGAGCAGCAAAGAAGAGTAGAAGAAACCAAAGGAAGGCAAGAAGGGTGCCAAGGGGAAGGCTCATGAGAATGGCTGGCATGGTCATGAAGCCAAGGCGAAAGGTCCCTTCCTTAGCAAGCTCAGGCACGGCTAAAGCTCCGAACATGGCAAAGGCAGCAGGTATGGCTATGCTTGCACCGATAACCACTTCCACAAATTCGTTGATGCTGGCAGTGGCAAGTCCTGCCTTGACCACATCCTCCCGTGGCTTAACATAACTTGCATAGGTGGCAATAGCTCCCATACCAAGAGAAAGGGTAAAAAAGATCTGACCAGAGGCCTCAATCCAAACCTTTGGGTCTGAAATCCCAGATAGATTGAGAGAATAGATGAATTTTAGCCCTTCAAGTCCAGCAAAGTTTCCGGAGGTGATAGAGACTACACCAAGAACAAGGCCCATAAGTATTAAAGCAGGCATGCAGATTTTGGCTGTAACCTCTATACCTCGCATAACACCTCGTTGCAGGATGTACCAATTGATAAGAAGCGTTACCCAAAGGGAGATGAGAGCAAAATTTGATGGGGCGGTGTAGGAGCGGAAAAACTCAACGTAAGGAGCCATGGCGGTACGATAGTCTGCTGAAGAAACTGGATCAGGAAGCATCCCAAATAGGGAGGCAAAGGCAAAACCAAGGGTCCAGGATTCTATCCAGATGTAGTACATGACGATGAGGGTTGGTATAACTAAACCAAGGGAACCAAGGGCTCTTGCCCAGGCAGCCTGATTGAAGAAAAGTCCAATAATACCAGGCATGGAGCCATGTCCGAACCTTCCGGCATATCTTCCTGCCACCCATTCAAGGAGCATCACCGGGATGCCAAGAAGTATCAGGGATATGAAGTAGGGAACCATGAAGGAACCACCGCCGTAGAGGGCTGCCTTTGATGGGAACCGTAACAGGTTCCCAAGCCCCACAGCATTACCAGCCGCAGCTAAGATCAAGCCAATGTTAGTCCCCCAGGTCTCTCTTCTCCGCATTAAAAGCAGCCCTTAAGTTCTTGCTAAAAGCTTCTCTTTAATCCGTTTAATTATAATATGAGCGGTGTTGAAGGCAACGTTTATTGACCCTTTTGGAACGGCAATGTCTCCTGCTAAGAATAGCCCTGGAATGTTCGTCTCGTAATACTCATCAACCTTTGGTCTGTCCTCAAGGTCAAACTCAACGCCAATGTATTTCAGGAATCCCTTGGGGCTACTTCCCCCAAGGCAGTAGTAAACAAAATCAAAGACATCGCTTGAGCCATCTTTGAAGTGAACTCTCACCCTGTCACCTTCGGCGCTCAAACCCTCGATGTCTGTCCCGAGTAAAAGCTTAACTTTTCCTTCCTTTGCTTTTTCTTCAAGCTGAGAAAGGTTGACAGGGTTTATGCGGAAAAACTGTGGTCTACGGTAGGAAAGATAGACTTCACAGTTTTTGCAAACAAAAATTGCCGTCTCAGCGGCTGTGTCCCCTCCTCCAACGACTAATACTTTGCCATGGGTGGGACAGATGGATGGAGGCTCAAAGAAGACCTTATCCTTTACTTCCTTTGGTATGGGATAGTCTGGCTTTTTTGGCTGTCCAAAAATGCCAATTGCCACAACCACAAAGTCGGCTAAAAACTTAGGTTCCCCTTTAACATTAACCTCAAAGACGTCCCCCTTTTTTCCTATCCAGTTAACCTCTGAATTAAACCTGATGTCAAGCTTATACTCTGAGACAAGCCTTTCCATCCTTTTCAGAAAATCTTCTTTGCTCTCCGTTTCAAACCTTACCCTTCCAATAGGCTCAACATCTACCCCTCTATAGACGGCATCAACCCTTTTCCCAGGACGATAAAGGCGGACAATGGTATCGCAGATGTGGTCTGTCTTTTCAAGTATTACCGTTGGCTCTATACCCTCCTCTTTGGCTTCAACCCCACAAGCAATCCCCGCTGGACCAGCACCAACCACCAACACCCTTACCTTTTCCATGGCTTGCCCCCTTGCTCTCAAATTTTTTATCTAATAGTTCGGAAACATGAGCTTCGTTCAAGCCAAACTTTTAGATGAAGAATTTAGCCATTGCCAAGTATGTCTTATTATAGTTTCCAGGTCGTCATACTCAGGCTCAAAGGAAAGTATTTCTTTTATCTTATCCACCTTGGCTATGAGCACAGGTGGGTCGCCTGGTCTCCTTGGTCCTTCCTTTACAGGGAAGTCTATGCCTGTCACTTTTTTTGCTACCTCAACTACCTCCCGCACAGAATAGCCCCTCCCGTATCCACAGTTAAAAACCTCAGATGCCGAGGTTTCAAGCAGGAATTTTAAGGCTAAAAGATGGGCTTTAGCTAAGTCCATGACGTGGATGTAGTCTCTTATGCAGGTTCCATCTTTTGTGGGATAGTCTGTTCCGTAGATTTCAAGGTAAGGTATCTCCCCCTTTGCCGCCTTCAAAGCCCTAAGTATCAAATGAGTTGGCTGTTTATAGGAAGGACCGACTTCTCCTTCAGGGTCGGCTCCGGCAACATTAAAATAACGTAAAGATACATACTGAAGCTCGCCGGCATATGCCATATCCTTAAGAATTTCTTCCACCATAGCCTTGGTTCTGCCGTAAGGGTTTATGGGTGCAAGAGATGCTGTCTCAGGTACTGGAATAACCTCAGGTATCCCATAGACGGCTGCCGAAGAAGAAAAGAGAAACTTTTTCACTTTAGCCCTTTGCATGGCAGAAAGAAGATGTATTGTCCCGGCAACATTATTTTTGTAGTAAAGAAGGGGATTTTCTACGCTTTCTGGCACCACTATGAAGGCAGCAAAATGCATTACCACCTGGGGCTTAAACTCAGATAGAGCTTGAAAAAGAGCTTCCTCATCAAGCAAGTCTACCTGGTAATGCAATCCCCATTTTAGGTTCTCTCCTGAGGTAGTAGAAAGATTGTCTACAACTGCAACCTCATAGCCTTGCTTAAAAAGGAGCTTCAGCACATGGGAACCGATGTAACCTGCTCCTCCAGTCAAAAGAACTCTCATGGATAAATTTTCTCCTTTTAAGGCAAAATTTCCTTAGAAAAACCCCTCAAAGTTTCAAAAATTAAGCTTAACTTAAACATTTCTCGTTG
>CAZJUD010000038.1:0-2325 GCA_964549125.1 uncultured Caldimicrobium sp. | reverse complement strand
AGGTTTCGATAAGGTAAAAATGGGGAATAGGATTGGTTAAAAATTTAGCCTTAAGCCAAGTTTCTTCATACTCCGCATCTTCCTCACTGTCCCAGACTATGCCAGAGCCTATTCCAAGCTCACCAGTGTAGTCCTTCTCTTGTCTTTGGAGATAGACCGTTCTTATGGCAACGTTGAAGATGAAATCGCAGGATGGATGGATTAAGCCCACTGCTCCAGTGTAGACGCCTCGTGGCTTTTTCTCAAGCTCTCTTATAATCTCCATAGTCCTTATCTTTGGAGCACCGGTCACCGACCCACAAGGAAAAAGGCTTTGGAAGATAGAATAAAGGTCAGTTTTTTTGAGCCTTCCCGAGACGGTTGAGACCATCTGGTGTAGCGTTGGATAAGTTTTGACCTTCAAATATTCGTCAACCTTAACAGACCCAAAGACTGAAACCCTCCCTAAATCGTTCCTTAAAAGGTCTAAGATCATCAAATTTTCTGCCCGAGACTTTAGGCTTTCACGAAGTTTTGTTTTTTCTTCTTCATCAAGGTAAAGAAGGTTAGCCCTTTTAGCGGTGCCTTTCATGGGCGAGCTTATAAGAAGCCTTTCCCTTTTTTCAAGAAAGAGCTCATGAGATAAAGATAGGACTACGAAATCTTCTCCCTCAAGATAGCAAGCATACTCACATCTTTGAGAAAAAAGCAAGGCTTTAAAGAGTTCAAAGGGAGAGCCTGAAAATTTGAAAAGGAGCTTACAGGTAAAGTTTACCTGATAGGTATGTCCAAGCGCTATGTATTCTTTTATCCTGTGGATAGCCCATTTAAAGTCCTCGGCAGAGATGTTTAGTCTTTCCTCATAAATTTTGATTTTTTCTTTATCTGCCGGTTCAGGGTAAAGCTCGAAAGGTTCTATGTTCTTTCCGAGGTAGAAAAAGGCTAAAGGGCAAGATGGGGGCTGATAAAGGTGGTTTAGGCGTTCTTCCAAAAGGTAGCCAAGTTCATAGGCGATGAACCCAAGGGCGTAGTAGTTAGCCTTAAGATAAGAGGAAAGCTCAAGGAAAAATTCTTTTACTTTGGCAGAGGTTACCCCTAATGGCTCAAGCCTTAATACTGCCTCGGGTGCCAAGGAAACACCTCTATAGGGTATATCTTTGGCGTTGACCCAAAGGGCTTTAATTCCTGTCATTTAGCTTAGCCCTTCTTTTCTATGAAAAGGACGCTAAACAGGACGATAACAAGTATAAAAAGAGAGCTTACGATAAAGCTCCCAAGGGAGGGGAACAAGCTTGTTTCAAACTCAGGAATGAAGAGAAAAGTAGCATGAAAGATTAGGTTTATACCTTCGGCTATGCTAAAGTTTTTTATGAAGCTATAGAGCTTTTTTCGAAACTCCCATTTCCTCTCAAGTTCTGGCTTAGCCTTCTGTAAATTTTCAATAATTTCCTTTAGTTTTTTAAACTCACTTTCAAGGTATTTTAGCTCTTTGCTCGGTTCAGACCTTTTAAGTCTTCTGTCTATCCTTACAACCAATTCTTCAGCCCTTTTTAAGCTTTGACCGAAGAAAGTATCTTCTACCTTATAGGGATAGACAATCCAAAATTCAGAAAGCTTTCGAAAACTAAATTTTAGGGGTTCAAGCTCCTGTTTTAGCCTTTTTATCCGGGAAAAAACATAGCTGTTAAGCTCGAGTGCAAGCTCAAGAACCTGTTTGCTTGCCGACTCAACGAGGGCAAGCCCGCCCTGATTGATATCTTGAGAGAGCTTTTTTAACCTCTCAAGATATATCTGAGAAGTTTCATCAGGCATCACCTCTTTTAAGGCATGGTATTTATCCTCAGCCTCCTTTAGCCTTACTACAGCTTCTTCTTTGTAGCTTTGGTAGATGTTATCAAGTAGCTCTTCAAGCTCCTTCTCAACCTTTAAAAATAAAGGTTCAAGATAGGACAGATAAAGGGTGTATGGATGGTGAAAGTAGGGGCTAAGCTTATCCAAAGGCTCTTCCTCAAGATAGCGAATCAGTCCTAAAAAGAAAAAAGATGGGGCATTGGTGGTATCATCTCTTAAGGCTTCTTGGAAGCTTTCTTCTGCTAAAGCCCTTTCCCCAAGCTGGAAATAGATAGCCCCTTTTAGATAATTTAAATAACCACGAAGAAAGAGGTTTTTAACGAGGCTTAAGGCATTTTCAACAAAGTAGATAGCCTTCGGAAATTCTTCCTTCAAGATCTGCACAAAGGCTAAGCCAAGCTCCCTCCTAAAGTCTCCTTCTTCAACCTCAGAGAATCTTTTTTCCGCCGTATCCAACCTTCCAGCCATTAGCTCTTCAAGCCCAAGCCCAAGGTC
>CAZJUD010000037.1:0-2486 GCA_964549125.1 uncultured Caldimicrobium sp. | reverse complement strand
GCCCCTTTTTTTTGTCACTCTGAGGCCCCCTTTATTTGTCACCCTGAGGCCGTAAGGCCGAAGGGCCTCCGAGGGCCTTCAGTCCCTGCCATTACTTCAAGATGGCAAGGTATGTTTGCAAGATTTTCGAACACCCTAACTTTAATACTTGACAACGGGTAAGTAAAATATTAAAAAGTTATTCGGAGGTTAAGCATTGCTTAAAGTTGGTAGAAACCTATTGATAATCCTTAGCATCTTCTGTTTTCTATCCCTATTAAGTGCCTGTAAAAAGGAAGAAAAAGTAGAAACGTTAAAAGAAGTAGAAGAAGCCGAGGTTTCTTGCCCCTCTGGAATGGAACTTGTGGAGGTTAAAAGGGTTGTAGATGGGGATACTGTGGAGTTAAAAACCGGAGAAAAGCTTCGGTATGCAGCTATAAATAGCCTTGAACTTTATACTGAAACAGGGATGCCTGAACCTTTTGCTAAAGAAGCTTATCTGAGGAATAAAGAGTTGGTTGAAAGGAAAAAACTTTGCCTTGCTAAAAACACAAGAGAGAAGGATAGATTTGGTAGGCTTTTAGGGGAGCTTTACTTCCCAAACGGAACTTCAGTTTCGGAAATCTTAGTTAGGGAGGGTTTAGCCCTCTGCTGTTGGTTTGAAGGAAGTGGGAACCTTTTTGAAAAGTGTCTACCCATTCAGAGGTATGCTATTAAAGCAAGGGTTGGACTTTTTTCATTGCTTGATAAGGCAGGACCAGGACCTTACTACGGCAACAAAAAAAGTAAAAGATTTCATCATCCCTTTTGTTCTAAGGATGTTAACATAAAAAGAATGGTCATGTTTAAAACCGCTGAAGAAGCCTTATTTGAAGGTTATTGCCCAGTTCGGAGCTGTATAGAGTATGTATTTGGTAAGGAGAAAAACTGAACCTTACTTGATAGGTTCTAATTTTTCCAACCCACCCATGTAAGGGCGAAGGACTTCAGGGATAATGACTGACCCATCCGCTTGTTGAAAGTTTTCAAGAATAGCCATTACTGTTCTTCCAACTGCTAATCCTGAGCCATTGAGAGTGTGAACGAACCTCGGTTTACCACCCCCCTTTGGGCGATAGCGAATGTTAGCTCTCCGAGCCTGAAAATCTTCAAAGTTTGAACAGGAAGATATTTCTACGTACCTTCCCTGACCAGGAGCCCAAACCTCAATGTCATAGGTTTTAGCAGCTGCAAACCCTAAATCTCCAGTGCAAAGGACGACGACGCGATAATGCAAACCAAGGAGTTGTAAAACTTCTTCGGCATCTTGGAGAAGACTTTCAAGTTCTTCGTAGGATGTTTCTGGCACAACAAACTTCACAAGCTCAACCTTATTAAACTGATGCTGTCTGATTATCCCCCTTGTGTCCCTTCCGTGAGCTCCTGCTTCAGCCCTAAAACAAGGGGTGTAGGCGGTATAATAGAGAGGCAGGATCTCTTCAGGGAGGATTTCATCCCGATGAAGGTTTGTTACTGGAACCTCAGCTGTTGGTATAAGATAAAAATCCCAATCTTCAACCTTGAAAAGTTCTTCTCTAAACTTGGGAAGTTGGCCGGTTCCAAACATGGAAGCTGAATTGACAAGAAAAGGGGGTAGAACTTCTTTGTAGCCATGCTTTTTGGTGTGAAGGTCAAGCATAAAGTTAATGAGGGCGCGTTCAAGAAGGGCACCAGTACCATAGTATACAGCAAACCTGCTACCGGCAATCTTTGCAGCGCGCTCAAAATCAAGGATGCCAAGATTTACCCCAATATCCCAATGAGGCTTTGGCTCAAAGTCAAACTTCGGTGGCTCACCCCAGCGCTTAACAACCACATTATCTTTGTCTGATTCACCGACAGGCACGCTAACATGAGGAAGGTTTGGCAGGGTCACCAGAAGTTTCTTAAGCTCTTCTTCTACCTTTGAGAGCTCATCCTCAAGCTCTTTAAGCCTCTCCCCTAAGGATTTTACTTCTTGAGCAAGAAGAGAAGCTGAAGCCTCATCTCCTATTCTTTTTAACCTTCCAATCTCTTCTGATTTTACCTTTCTCTCATGTCTCAGGGATTCAACCTGAGTGATGAGCCTACGCCTTTCCTCATCTAAAGAAAGGATCTTATCAATTGGGTAATCTCCACCCCTAAGCTTCAACCTTTCCTTTACGAAATCTGGCTTCTCTCTGATTAAATTTAGGTCAAGCATGGCATAATCATATCCTAAGGAGCGGGCTTTGTCAAACATTAATGAGGTTGTTGTCGTTACTATTTTGAAATGTCACATTTTATTCCTATTTTAAAATGTCACATCATTAAATTGACCTCCTACAAAACCATTAGGAGGTCAGCTTCATGGGAAAAGCTCTATTCTCGGCCTCGAAGACATTAGGAGACCCTTCGGCCTTGCGGCCTCAGGGTGACAAAAAAAGCGGCCTCAGGGTGACAAAAAAAGCGGCCTCAGGGTGACAAAAAAAGAGGCCTCAAGGTGACAT
>CAZJUD010000036.1:0-1741 GCA_964549125.1 uncultured Caldimicrobium sp. | reverse complement strand
TTTAGCAAGCCTTTATACAGTCTTTTTGTTTTCCCTTTTCGTCCTTTGGTACCCCTTTTATCAAAAGATAAAGAAGGAGCTTGGGGGCGCCATCGCATTTGCAAAAGAGCTTCCCTTTAAAAAAGGCGAAGTCTTAAGCATCTCTCCTTTCTTTGCGGAAACAAAGGAGTTAGCAACCTCCTTGAACTGGGCAAGTCTACAACTTAGAGAAACGGAAAGGGAGCTAATAAAAGAGAAAGCTTTGTTGGAGGGCGTCCTACTTACCATTGACGAAGCAGTCTTTGTAATAGCACCTGACTTTACGATAAAATATCAAAATGAAAGAGCAAAAGGATTTTTGCAGAAATTATTTGGGGCTGAGGACAAAGGGGCTTTAAAAGAGCTTTTCTTAGAGGGAAGGGTTAAAGCTTATCCTGAAGGTAAGGCTCTTAGCCCTGAAGAGCTTCTTCAAGGTTTGGGAGGGGAAGACCGGGTTGAGCTTCAAGTTGAGGTGAACGGGGCTGTGTATGAGCTGAGCTTAAAGCCTGTTTCAACCTTCGAAGAAAACCACGACTTTTTACTTTCCTTAAAGGATATCACTGAGAAAATCCGCGCCCAAGAGGAATTTTTGCGAACCGAAAAGATGAGAAGCCTCATCCAACTTGCGGCAGGAATCGCTCATGATTTGAATAATGTGTTAGCCATTTTGTTTAACATTTTAAATCTTTTGCTTCTTTCCAAATGCATTCCTGAAGAAGAAAGAAGGGCATTTCAAACCATAGAGAGACATCTAAAAAGGGCAAAATACCTTGCCTTTCAGCTTTTAAGCCTTTCTAAAGGAGGAGAAATAGTCTTAGAAAAGACGGACCTTGAAACAGTCATCAAAGATACTGCAAGCTTTGCCTTAGCAGGAAGCAAAACAAAGTTTTACTTAGACTTAAAGATTAACGTAAAAAACCTAAAAAGCGACCCTTACGCCCTTTCTCAAATCCTTTTGAACCTCTTTATAAACAGCGTCCAAGCCGGGGCAGAAAGTATAAGAGTAGAGGTAGACAAGATAGAAGAAGATGAAAGGGAATATTTGAGTATTGCTGTCTCTGATGATGGACCGGGCATCCCCCCTGAGGTCTTAGCCAAAGTTTTTGCCCCCTTTTTTACTACCAAAAAAGAAGGGTCGGGGCTTGGTCTATACATCGTAAAAAGTTTAGTAGAAAGGCTTGGGGGGAAACTTAAGGTAGAAAGCAAAGTCGGGGAAGGGGTAACTTTCTATATTTATCTTCCTTATGAGACGATAGATGAGGAAAGGTTAGAAGAAAGAGCTTTGCCTTTAGATACACGGCTTTCCATCCTCGTCGTCGACGATGAGGAAGACTTGAGGGAGAGCTTAGCCCTTATCTTAGAAGAGCTTGGGCATGAGGTCTTCACTGCAGGAAATGGTGAAGAAGCCCTCTCTACCTACTTTAGCCTTATCTCGCAGGGAAAAGATATTGATCTCTTGATCACCGATTTTACCATGCCAGGGCGCTTAAACGGGTTAGAGCTTGTAGAGACTTTAAGGAATTATGACCCGGAATTAAAGGCAATCCTTTCCACAGGCTACGCTGAAGTAGGAGAGGGCGAAGGTTTGTCCAAGGCTAACATCGTAGCTGTCTTAAGAAAGCCATATACTTTAAATGAACTTATAAACGCTTTGAATAAAGCCTATGGAGGTGGATAAATGAAAAAGGTAGATTTAAAACTAATATTCTTTGTATTAATCCTA
>CAZJUD010000035.1:0-5924 GCA_964549125.1 uncultured Caldimicrobium sp. | reverse complement strand
GAAAAACGCCCCCAACGGGATTCGAACCCGTGTCTCTGGCGTGAGAGGCCAGTATCCTAGTCCACTAGACGATGGGGGCAGAAATTTTTTATTAAAAATATATAGCAAAATCTTCAGTTTGCAACTTCCTTTTTTGTCCCTTAAGCCATTGGCTTACTTCTGATGAGATCATCGAGGCTTTTTCTTTCTCCTTTGTTTCTCTTGCTTTGCTTCACCCTTTCCCTGAGGAAAGACGTATAGCCAAAGATGGGTGGAAAGCTCCAAGGGATAATCCTTGTTTCCGTAAGTTGTAACACCCCTTCTTAAATTAAAGCTTACAACCCACCATCCCTCCTCTTCAAAGCTTACAAAAAAAGAGCCATCATCCCGAAGTAACGTTGTTTTTTGTAAGACCGGATAGTTTATCTCGCCCGTTTCAAACTTTGGAAGTTTTTCAAAGGGTTTAACTCTTAATCTTTCTGCCGTGACCGTGCCTTCAGATATTGGCTCGCCTTGATAGAGAACCCGTCCCCAAAAGACTACTCCCGAAACTAAGCCGTAGGGTCGGGTGTAGGGTTTTATTTCTAAATCAAAACCACAAAGCCTATCCCAACCCCTTTCTCTTTCCACATGAAAGACCGTTTTTGCAAAGTGCCTGCGCACCACCTCCTCAGGTTCTATCATGTTCCTTGTCTCGATGCATAGAATATAATCTCCAGGAAACTCAGGATTTAAGGCTAAGGAATAAGCGACCCTTGGTTTGTTAAACCAGGGGTCAAAGACCTCTTTTCGCAGAGGGGTTAAACGGATGCTACCGTTTTGGGTCAGCAAGAAAGCCCTTTCAGGCGGGGCAAGGTCTAAAAAATTGGCAAAGGCAGGATACCCATAGGCTACGGTAAATACCTTTTCAGCTTTGACTTTCCCATAAGGATTGTCCACTCTTTCAAGCTGAGGGCTTGCTAAGGGTTTTTTCTCAGGGGAAGAATAAATTATTAGTTTCTGAGCAACTGTTTGGTCTGCAAGTAAGAAGACAAATATAAGAAACCAAAAAAGAGGCATGAGCTATTAAGTAAAGCGGTTCATAATCCAAGAGATGATTGCGCTTTTTAGTTGAAGTTCCTGTTCCTCGCTCAGACTACCAAGCCAAAACTTGATCCACTTTTGCATTCTGTTGATGTGGATCTTTGGTGGTTTTTCTCCGTAAACAAGCTCAAGGGCTCTTAAATACCAAGCAAAGATGGCTTGAAGAGGCATAAAACGGTATTCTAAGGTGATGGGATACAAAGCCTCATAGAAGGCTCTGTTAGCAAATTTATTCTCCTGTTCATGATGAAATTTTCGGATGTTGAGCTTTACTCCCCCAATGGCTTCGGTCTTTTCGTCAAGCTCTCTTAGGTATTCAAGGTTTTTCTGAAGTTCGTTAAGTTTTCGCTGATTTAGGCGAACAATTTCATCATGCAAAGCCAAAACAGCAAGAGGATTTTCCCTCTCTTTATAATAGCGCGCAAGCTTTTGTTTTAACTGAGATTTTCTCGACCGACCACCCATGTCTTCTTTTACCCTCCTTCAAGCACCTAAGTTCCTAATAACATTTTTCTTCATTATATAGCTTTTTTATACTTCGGTCAACAAGTTTTTTCGTTAAGCTTTGCTCTGAGTAGTTAGGTTCTACGAGGCCTTCTCTCTTTGCCTTCCTCAGAATTTAACCAGAAAGGCTTTTTGTCTAACCAACCACTTTTTAAATAGGGAAGCTTTCAAGGGGTAAGTTTAGGTTTAGCAGAGAAATAGAGGAGAAAATAGAGTAAATTTATTGGGGAGGCCGACGGGACTCGAACCCGCAACACCCGGGGCCACAGCCCGGTGCTCTACCATTGAGCTACGGCCTCCAGCCTTTCAAAAATAAAATATACCAATTGTCTAAAATTTCAAGGAGATTACATTATTTAAGTATGACGCAAGTCTACATCAAGGAAAAGGACCTTCCTTATTATCCAAACTGGCATGAAATCTTCGGGAACTCAAACCCCATCTATGTCGAAATCGGGGTTGGGAAAGGGGATTTTATCCTTGAGATGTCTAAGAACAATCCAAAGGCAAACTTCGTAGGAGTAGATTATTCTCGAGAAGTTCTAAGAAGCGCGGTTAAAAAAATAGAGAAAGCTAAGCTAAAAAATGTTAAGCTTATTCCAATGGAGGGAGCAAAGTTCCTTTGCAAAGCCTTCACCTCTGAGTCTATCTTTGGGCTCTATCTAAACTTTCCTGACCCTTGGATAAAAAGAAAGACCTCTAAAAATCGCTTAGTAAACGAATCCTTTGCTTGGCTGGTAGCAGATAGGTTAAAAATTTCTGGTTTCTTCCGTATGGCAACGGACTACAAGCCCTACATTGAAGAAACCGCTGAGTTTTTCCTGAAAACCGGGGCCTTTGCCCCTATCTGGAATGAAGTAATACGAACCGAAGTAGAAGACTTTTATCCAACAAAGTATGCAAAAAAATGGCTTTCTCAAGGGCTTACATTATACTTTACTGGTTTTAAAAAAATAAAAAGGGTTAGACTTCAAGAGTGGGTAAAAAACTATTATCCTTTATTAAAAATTTCGGAGGATGAGCTCTTGCCTATCGTCAACATCCTCAAACTAAATCAAAAACCGGACCTCAAAAAACTTTATGAAACTCTACCAAGAGGCATTATCTACCAAAAGGATGAGAACATTATCAAAGTTCTTGATGTCTACTTTAAAGATGACGCCCTGCTTGTTGACCTTTTAGTCAAAGAAGGCATACTTAAAGAACGGTTTTTTGTCCATATATTACCCTATCAGGAGGACGGGATACTCTTTACCTCTCATGAGGCAACGCCCCCTGACCCTACGGACTTTGTTCACTTAGCCTTTGTTTTGCTGTGCAAGGAGGTTTTAAAGGTTTATCCATCAGCAAAGATCCTTAAGACAACCTGTAAGAAGAAATTCTTAAAGGAGATTTCAAATTGGTAAAGCTTAAAAAGGTTTTGCCTTTTCTATTAGTTCTAATGCTTTTTACAGGTTTGGGTTCTTACTTTTTCATAAGGCAGGAGAGCCCAAAAGGGGTGTTAATCCTTTATGGTCAGGTTGAGGGAAAGGAGATAAACATTAGCTCCAAGGTTCAAGGACGAATAGTTCGTCTTTACAAAAGAGAGTCAGACCCTGTGATGAAGGAGGAACTTCTTGCTGAACTTCCTTCGGACGAATACCTTGCTATGGCAGCATCAGCTAAAAAGGAAGTCCAGGCTGCCGAAGAAACAGTCCTTATGGCTAAAAGCTATCTGATAAAATCTCAAGCAAAGCTTGATCAAGCAAAAAGGGACCTTGAAAGGCATAGAGTGCTTTTTCAGGAGGGTTTAGTTTCAAAGAGGGACCTCGAGCTTGCGGAGCTTAACTACGCATCTGCCTTAGCTTGAACTACCTAAGTTAGCAGGATAAAAGTTTAAAGTGTATAATTGAACTCATGGCTCAAGGAAGAAGAGGGCACTCTACAAAGAAAAAAGTAGATAAGGCAACCTGTGAGTTCTGTGGAGATGTGAAGCCCCTTTGCTATGTTTGCCGAAAATGCGGGTTCACTCTGTGCGCGGAGTGTCTAATGGCTGAGCAGAAGAGGTTTGTTTGTGCAAGCGCTGTAGCTTGGATCTGTCCAAACTGCGGAAACTGGGAAACGATTTAGGACAGGGGTAAGGGGAAAGCATCATGGAAGTCTACATCAAAGCCGTAGTGAAGTATTTCTTACTCCTCTTTGAAAAGAGCGGTTATGCAGGAGTTTTTTTCCTTATGGCTTTAGAGTCAACGCTTGTTCCCATTCCAAGCGAAGTGATTATGCCCCCAGCTGGATACCTTGCAAGCCAAGGTAAGCTCTCTCTCATTGGTGTGATCTTAGCTGGGACCTTTGGCTCCTTAGCCGGTGCATTAACAAACTACTACTTAGCCCTGAAGCTCGGTAGACCAGCCCTCCTTATGTTTATCAGAAGGCATGGAAAGTATCTTCTCTTGACTGAAGAAAGTTTCAAGAAGGTTGAACACTTTTGGGGGAACCATGGACACATTAGCACCTTCGTTGGTAGGCTCCTTCCCGGCACAAGGCATGTAATCTCTATCCCTGCAGGCTTAGCCCGGATGGCTCTGATTCTCTTTTGTCTTTACACTACCCTTGGTGCTTCAATCTGGTGTAGCTTTCTTGCCCTCTGCGGATACTACTTTGGCAAAAACGAAGAGGTCCTAAAATCAGCCCTACACAAAGGTTCATATGGATTATTCATAGGTGTTCTAATCATAATCGCCCTCTATGTTTACTTTAAAGTAATAAGGAAAAAGCGTTCTTAAAATTTTGCTAAATAGGAATAAAGCTCTTCTTCTGCAGTCTTAACTCCAAGCCCAAGCTCAACCTTAATCCCAAAGTGTTTTAGCCCAAGCTCAAGGGCTGAGATGGCAACAAGGAGGTCGAAGGGAGATTGGTCTCCCATGTGAGTTATACGAACGATTTTGCCTTTTAAGGCATCTTGACCTCCGGCAAAGATTACGCCCCATTTGTCCCTCAAAAATTTTAGAAAATCCCCGGTTGGCAAGCCCTCGGGGGCTTTGATCACCGTTAAAGACTCCGACGGGACCTCAGGAAATAGTGATAAACCAAGGGCTAAGACAGCTTTTCTGCAGGCAGAGCTAAGAGCTTGGTGGTGGGCAAAAAGCCTCTCAAGGGTAAGCTCTTTGATTCGGTTTAGCATCTCCCTTAAGGCAAGGAGAAGGCTTACCGCAGGAGTAAAGGCGGTTGTGTCTTTATCATAGGCCTTATCTTCCTTGGCTAAACTAAAGTAGTATTTGAAAAGCTTTGAGCTCTTTGCAAGCTCCCTTGCCTTTTGTGAGAGGGCAATAAAAGATAGTCCAGGAGGAAGGCTCAAAGCCTTCTGCGACCCAGCAATCAACACATCTATCCCAAGTTCATCCATGGGAAGAGGATACACGCCCACTGCCGTTATTCCATCAACGACAAGAATTGTTTCCCTATCTTTGCATAGGTTTGCAAGCTCAGGCACAGGGTGCTTTACTCCTGTAGAGGTTTCGCAGGCTTGAACAAGGATTGCCTTTGCTGAAGGATGTTCCTTTAAAGCCCTTTCTACATCAGCAGGATCAACGGCTTTTCCCCAAGGGACCTTAATTGTGATAGGGTTTAGGCCGAAGGTTTCGGCAAGCTCCCTCCATCTTTCACCAAACTTTCCTCCTTCAACGACGATGACCTTATCACCAGGAGAAAATAGGTTTGTGATAGCAGCTTCCATGGCTCCTGTCCCTGATGAGGCAAAAAAGTAGACCCTTTCTTTTGTTTGAAAGAGATACTGAAGCCCGGAGCGGACCTCTTTTAGAATTTCTGAAAACTCTGGCAAACGATGGTGCGTCATGGGCTGAGCTTGAGTTAAAAGGACTTGAGGCGCAACAGGAACAGGACCCGGAGTAAAAAGATATTTCTTGCTAAGAAACTTCATTTCAACCTCCTTGAGATAGGATTAGTAAAAAACTAATTATAACCGTAAATTTACATAGGTGCCAGTTAGCATAAAACCAGTCCTTTTTAGATGCTCTTCAAGGAAAGGAATGTTGGTTGTTTTTTGATGTTATTACGAAACGGCTCTTTTATGCAGAAACAACTTTTTTCTCTCGGGAAGAGTGGCTCCTTCACTATCCCTTGGAAAGATAAATTAGGGAGCCCCCAAGGGGTCTGCCCAAGGGGCCTCTTTGATATGTTAACCCTACTAAAAAGCTACATTTAGCCTTAAACCAAAGATATGCCCTGAGTAATACTTTTTATCCTCTTCCTTAAACTTATCCTTCATCCACTGCCAGTCAAGGGTAAGATGAGAAGTAAAAAGCTTTTCCTTCTCGTAAATGGGTATAGAAAGATAGGTTTCAAAAACCTTTGTGTGCTTT
>CAZJUD010000034.1:0-5698 GCA_964549125.1 uncultured Caldimicrobium sp. | reverse complement strand
CCATAAGTTTTGTTGAAGCTTGCCCTCCAGTCCCTTTTTTTTGTCATCCTGAGCCCCTGTTCGGTCATCCTGAGCGAAGCGAAGGGCCTCAGAGGGAGCGTTAGCAATTGAAGGACCTCTGACCCCCTTCGCAGCCCCTTCGGGCTATCGCCTTCAGGTCTTCGGCTCAGGGCGACAAGAAAAGGGAGTTCAGGGCGACATCCTGAGTGCCTTTTTTTGTCATCCTGAAAGAATGTGCTAAGCCTCTCCTTGAGAATAAACAAAATCAAATGTTACATAGCTGATGCGGAAGACTTTTGCTTTGGAGACAAATACAACTTTAACTGGAAAAGAGGAACGCAAATAAGAACTGTTCAGGCTCATGTTAGGCTTAAAGTGGTAACGGTGGTAGATGAGGAAGCTATCCAAGGAAAATTGGGAGAAGTATGGGAAGCTTAGTATATGGTAGAGCAGTTGTTTGCCTTATTCACTGCCTTGTGCTTTAACATTATTTTTAAGGTATTCGGTGGATTTTTCGAACACCCTCCCAAGTTTCTTGACAAATCTCACCAAAAATGTTAGGTTTAGGAAAAAAACAAGAAGGAGGGATTGCACTTTGGCAGGTATCATCGTTAGGGATGGAGAATCCTTTGAACAGGCTCTTAAAAGGTTTAAGCGGCTTGTAGAAAAAACAAAAATTCTCTCGGAAGTTAAAAAGAGAGAATTCTACGAAAAACCCGGAGTTAGAAGGAGAAAAAAACAACAAGCTGTCAGAAAAAAGTTGATGAAAAAGCTTAAAAAAATTCAACAAAAGCTTGAAGATTAGTGAAGAGATCTACTCCCGGTCGCTTTCTCGTTTAGACTGGGAGAAATTAGTCGAAAAGCTTAAACCATTTGTATCCCTTGAGATAACTCAGAATAAACTCTCATTATATCGACCTATTTTAGACCTTATCCGGGCAAAAAGATTAAAAGAAAAAACAAAGTTTCTTCTCGAGCTTGATAGACAGGGGAGCCTTCCCACTCTTCCTAAAATACCCGATTTAAAAAAGCTTTTTGCCAAGGCAAATTTTCGAGGGCTTTTCTTGCCTGCAGAACTTGTGGTTTTAGACTCGCTCATTGCTACTGCGCTAAGTTTAGTCAACCTTAAAGATTCTCCCTTTTCAGAGGTATATAATCTGGGTAATGAACTAAAAGAGGTTTCAAACAGGATAAGAGAGATTATCGTTCTTGAAACTTCAGAGGTTAGAGACCAAGCAAGCTATCAGCTTTTTATTCTTCGGCGGAAGATAAGAGAGCTTCATCAGCAAATTTTGACCAAAATCTCTGCCCTTAAGGATTATTACTTTCGGAGGGGTTATCTTCAAGAAGACCTATTCACTCTAAGGAACGGACGGTATGTCCTACCGGTAAAGCCAGAATTCAAGAGAAAAGTAAGAGGGATCCTGCATGAGGTTTCAAACACCGCTTCAACCTACTTTATAGAACCAATTTCCTTGGTTAGCCCAACAAATGAGCTTGAGGAGCTTCGAGGTAAGGAAGAGGTGGAATTAAGAAGGATTTTAAAGGGACTTTCAGAGGAGGTTTTTTTATATGAGGCTAAAATCTTAAATCTTGAAGCTCTTCTCTCTGACCTTGACCTTGCAGTTGCCAAGGTAAAGCTTGGGAAACTTTATCAAGGTTGCCTCCCAGAATTCACCGAGGAAAGAAAGATTTATCTAAAAAATGCAGTACATCCTCTCCTTTTGTTCTCAGAGGAAGCGCAGTCCGAAAGGCCTGTAAGAAACGACATCTGGGTTAGACAGGGGCTCCTTATAACCGGTCCCAATCAGGGGGGAAAGACGGTTACCCTAAAGACAGTGGGATTGATGGTGCTTATGGCTTATGAAGGCTTTTTGCTGCCAGCCGAATGGGTAGAAATTCCCCGCTTAACTCAAGTGTTCGTTGACCTTGGTGACGAACAAGATATCTTTCACGGTGAATCTTCTTTCTCATCTCATCTCAAGAACCTAAAGGAGATCCTTTCTTTAGCAGACGAACAATCTTTAGTCCTTCTTGATGAGCCTGGACGAAACACCAACCCAGAGGAGGGAAGTTTGCTTGCCTTTGCCGTAATAGAAAGACTTTATCAAACTAAAACATTGCTTGTCGTTACTACCCATTCACAGCTCCTTCGGGACTTGGTCTTGAAGCTTGAAGGTTTTGACATTGCCAGCATGGATTTTAATCTACAAACACTTAAGCCTACCTATCGTTTAGTTTATGGACAAATTGGTGGATCCCATGCCTTTGACCTCGCAAGGCTTATCGGATTTGATGAAGCCCTCCTCGAAAGAGCTTACTCTCTCTATCATAACAAGGACTTCTACGCTTGGCAGAAGTGGATGAAAGAGAAGGAAAAAGACCTATTGGCCAAAGAAAAGGAGCTTCTGGCAAAGGAGACTGAGCTTGAAAAGCTAAAAAAGAAGCTTGAAGAAGAAAAGGAAAGACTTGAGAGAGAGTACGAACAAAAAAAGCAGGAACTTTTAAAGAAATGGGATGCCGAGTTTAAAACCTTACTACAAAGGCTTGAAAGGGAAGGAAAGGGCTACAAATCAGCCGTGGAGGAGTATGGAAATTTTATTAATGCCCTCTCGCAAGCCTCATTTATCCCTCAAGAGAAACCCTTCTTGCCCGGAGATGTAGTTATGGTCAAAAACCTTCGGAAAGCTGGAAGAATTGCAAAGATCCGAGATGGGATGGCTGAGGTAATGGTTGGTTCAATGAGGATTAAGGTTCCAACAACTGAACTTTCCCCAGTTTCCCAAGAAGAAAAAGCCTATTCTTTACCGAAGGAAGTCAAAGCTTATGCTCAAAATCAACCATCAAGCGGAGAAGAAAGCATTAACATCCTTGGCTTTGATGTCCAAACAGCCTTAACTGAAGTAGAAAAACAGATCAATTCCTGCTTTCTGCAAGGAAAAACAAAGCTTCTTATTGTTCACGGACATGGGACGGGTAGGCTCCGACAAGCCCTCTGGGATTATCTTAAAGACCATCCTTTAGTAGAAAAATTTGAGCCTGCACCTTTAGAAAAGGGAGGGACCGGAGCAACCTTAGTTTACATAGTGCACCGGTGATGGGCATGTAGGAGGTTGCTTTTAGCAAGTGGTATAGCCACAATTTTCGCAGGTCATACAGTTCCCTTCTCGCATAAGGGAAAGGTTACCACAAACCGGACAAAGGTCGCCTATGATCTTAACTTCTCCTGGTTTCTCCTCTGTGCTTCCTCTCATTACAATTTGAGGTCCCTCGGCTAAGGCATCAAGGTTAAAAACTTTTCCTTGGACTTTGTTTATGGCATCTTCCATGATTTTTGCTATCATGTCAGGCAAGCTCTTTGAATGAAGGGCATTACAACTATAAAAGTCTCCTGATTCAATACCTTTCAAGGTCTGAATAAACCTCTCTGCAAGGTCTGGATACCGTCTAAGCCCAACGGAAATGATCCTCCCCACAGCTTGAAACATGGAGTTTAGAGTAGTTCCTGCCTTTCCGACATTGATGAAGACTTCTCTAAGGTTTTTCTTCTCATCAAAGGTTGTGGTTATGTAAGCGTTAACCGTCCCTCTTACTTCGTACACTAAAGCAAAGCGAACAGGACTTAATTCCTCTGTCTTATCCCTCTGAGAAGTTTCACTTTGAGGAGAAACACAAGGTTTAGCCTTGACAAACACGGTATCCTCTCTACAGCCCTCTCTAAAGATGGTAAAGCCCTTTAGACGAAGTTCTGCAGAACGCTTTATCAAGTCCTTTATCTCGGAAACGGTGGTGTCATATGGACAGTTTATAGTCTTTGAGATGCCTGTATGGATGAACTTCTGAAAACTTGCAAGGATGGCAAGCTGATGAAAAGGCTTTACTTCATGAGCAAGCTGAGCCTCTACCTTTTCCCTAAAATCCTTCTCAAGGATCTTTGGCAAGAGATACTCCGTTAGGATCTCAACCTCTCTCCAGTTATCGGTTTCAAAGTCCCTTATCCGTCTTTTTAGCTCAACGGCAAACATCGGTTCAATTCCGGTATCTCCAGCCACCCGAGCAAAAAGCGAAACAGACCCCGTTGGAGGCTGAGAAGTTGTAACTGAATGATAAAAACCACCATACTTCTTAGCAACAGATTCAATCAACTTAAAATCATTCTTAAAAGGAAGCTTGTCTTTATCGATGATTTCTTTTAGCTCTGTAAGATGAAGCTCAAGGTAGGACTTTTTCCAGGGGTAGGAAAGTTTGGTTGCCAAGGCAAGCTCTGAAGAGAGCTTCAAAGTTCCAAGGGTTAAAGAAGCCTGCGTCCTCTCAGCAAAGCGCAAACTCTCTTCATCATAGCCATACTTTACGTCTCCATCATAGGCAAGCAGTAATGCGGTGTGAAAACCTGTCATGCCAACGCCAACCGGTCTTATCCTTTGCGTTGCCTCCTTGATCTGCTCTAAAGGATAGCCTTCGTCTAAATGGATGAGAACAGTACCAAGGAAGCAAGCTAAATAGGCTGTCTCAAAAACTGACCTATAAAACTTCTCAAAATCAAAAGTTCCGTCCTTTTTACAGGAAAGGCTGGCAAGTTTAGCCACATTTACCGTAATCAAATTGCAGGCAGTGTAAGCAGGAGCGAGATACTCACCGCAGGGGTTGCTAAAACCAGGAAAATCCCTTTCATCATGTTCGGGATTAAAGGGCGAATACTCTACCATGTTGTGAAGGAAAAGAAGACCAGGGTCCCCGCTCTTCCAAGCTTGATGAGCAATGAGGAAAAAGAGTTCTTCGGTTTCTGGGTTAAAAAAATCTTTGTCAACAACAACAGAGATGTTCATGTTAGAGAGGGGGACGTCGATTTTTTCGTCTTCCTTCGCTGACATGACTATGCTTGAGATGGCTGGTACAAGGGACTTTGCTTTAATAAACCGTTTGATATCAGGATGTTTCCAATGCATCTGGACAAGAAGAGCTCCTCTTCTTCTACCACCCTGATTAGTTGTTCCCGTTACAGCATCAAAGAGAGTAAGGAAGCCCACGGGACCTGAAGCTACGCCTTGAGCTTGGTCCACAGGAGAATTCTTGGGACGAAGCTTAGAAATATCAACTCCGCATCCCCCTCCTCTTATGTAGATCTCCATCATGTGTCTGCAAGTTTCATAGATACCATCCATGGAGTCTGGCACATAACCTAAAGGGTAGCAGGAAAAGTAGCCCTTTCTTCTGGTGTAGGGGTTTCCAAAACTCATTAGAAAAGGGGTGGCAGGAATTATCAATCGATCCTTAATGGCAAGGATCAAATCTTGCACAAGCTCCCTTCCTTTTTCTCCCTCGGGAAAACATTCTTTAACTACCCTTTGCACTTTCTCGCTTTCAAAATAGTTTTCAAACCTTTGGACCAAGTCCTCCCATGTTGCCTCAATCGGAGTTCCATCCTCTACTGACCTTACCGCATACCTCGTGGTTATTAGATAACGCTCAAGACTAAGCCATGAAGCTTGCACTTTATCTCTATCCATAGCAGACTTAACCCCTGAAAGTTTTTATGTAGTATACCCAAAATTGTAACTTTTCAGTTTACTCCTGTTTTTTATCCTTTTCAAAGTTAGCAGCAAATCTTCAAAATCAAAAAAGGATGTTTAATTTCTCTTTAAAATGTAACATAATTTCACGAAAATATGGAATGGTAAGCCTATACCATACTTAAAAG
>CAZJUD010000033.1:0-17330 GCA_964549125.1 uncultured Caldimicrobium sp. | reverse complement strand
AGGAGGACAGGACGACTTCTTCTATACCGACGAGCTTTACGGCAAAGTTTGGTCCGATAAGCAGTTGATACCACTCGCCATCGTAAGAAGAAGTTTCACTTTTGGTGGCGTTGACAAAGACCTTGTCATAACCAAAACCACCGTAAACCTCGTCATACCCACCAGAAATGTAGATCACATCATCCCCATCCCCTGTTTCAATAACGTTGTCATACACGTTGTCATACACAACATCGTCACCAGCACCAGTCTTTACATTCTCTACGATAGTTCCCTTGACAATGGCCAAGTTGTCAGCCCCAGTGTAAAGCCGATCAAAATTGTCGGTTAAGAATTTCCTGACATAACTTTCTGCAAATTGAGGGTCTGCACCTTGCGAGGCAAGCTTTGCTGTCCAATGATAGACGTATTCGTCTAAGGAAATAGCACCAATCGTAGAAAAGGTTCCGTCAGAGAGGTTAACAATGCATGGTTGCTCAATATCTGAAAAGTCAATAGTATCCACGCCACCAGCATCCCACAAGCTTAAATAAAAAGGACTATCCGAAGTGGTCTCTGGATTATAGACATTGTCCTCTGGGTTGGTGTTAACGTTTGCTCCATACTTTGCCTGTAAGGCTTCTACGTCAAGGGGACTAAAAAAGCTTGGCGTAGAGTAAAGCCTTAGCTCTCCCGTGATTTTTTTACCGTCGTAGTAAAAGTGTGGTAGATAAACTCTTCCCGGAGTGTAGGACATTATGGTATAGGGATGGGAATCAAGCTTTTTAGAAAGGATATAGGCTCCTTCAAAGGGATGCTTTAGCCCAAGAGCGTGTCCTATCTCATGGTAGATGGTAATAACTCCCCAGCCAGTGTAGGCATCGTCTACGAGATAAAATTTCTCGTTTCGTTTCAACCGCAAGTCCTGGTCAAAGAAGACGTAGGCTGAAGTTAGCACATTACCTATAGAGAAGGTTCTTGTAATACCTGAAGCTTCGTAGCTGCTAAGCTCTGCCATTCCAAATTGTATGTCTCCACCGTAGGGCACCTCTTGAAAGGTTAAATCAACGTAAGCCGATATTTTGTTTAGGGCGGACCGCACGAGATCTTTCTCAAAGTTGTCAAGGGGCATCCAATTAGGGTAGCTTGCTTCTGGTGAAGAGACGGGGAAGCTGTAGGTTATGATTTTTTTGGTCCATTTAACCTCTGCGTCAAGGGCTTTAACGTTGAATGAAGAAATATCCGCTATGGGCCCGTAGCCTAAGTTAACCTTACTTTTGGACTTGGGATTGACTTCTTGAGGCGGATAAGCTTTTAGCAGATGGTCGCTGATATCTGCTATTCCCGAAAGCACAAGATAAGCCTTAGTGTCGTTAAGAGAAGGAATAACGTAGGCGACCTTTTGGAGATATTCCCTTGCCTTTTTAGCGTCCTCTTGCCCAGCATAGGTGACCAAAAAGTCCTTGCCATCAAGTTCTGGGTCAATGCTTTTTGTGAATAGGTCGGCAGCCTTAACTTTATTGGTAAAAATTATCTTGTCGTCTCCTTGAGCTCCGTTTACGATATGCCACACGATAGTCCCTATTTTCTCTTCTTCAGGATAAACCTTTGTCCAGTAGTTTAACCCTTCGGGTTCTGGGTCCCGATTAAAGGCTGACCGATAGACCTCAGCGATGATTTCTTCAATGGTTTTATTGCCATAGAGTGCCTGCGACTCAGGAGATTGCACAAAGTCAAGCAGAACTCGTTCAAGCCCAATCTCTTCAATCCTTTTTGCCCAATAGATGAGCCCACCTGGGTCTGCTGGTCTTTGATAGTAAGCTACATAAAGCTTTTGCACAGTCTCAAGCCAGTCAAGATAAGCCATGACTTTGTCCTCTTTTTTTTATATTATAACCTTCCTTTTTCAAATTTGTAAGCCTAATTTTTCCCTCTGTCATGTTCCCCTGAGGCCCCCATTTCTTGTCGTGGTATGTTGAAGGTGTAAGAATTGAAAGAAGAGTTTAAAATAAGGATGGAGCCTATGTTGAGAGGAAAAGGGAAGGACAGATTAACTTCTGCGTCATCCTGAGCGAAGCGAAGGATCTCAGAGCCCCTTCGCTGCCCCTTCGGGCTATCGTCCTCAGGGCTTCGGCTCTGGGGCGACAAAAAAGGGGTGAGATCCTTCGCTTTTTGCAAAATTGGAGAGAGAAAAGGATTTTTCGAACAACCTCAGTATGAAGATTAAAAGCAAGCCCGAAGATTTTGTCGTCTCTGAGGTAGCAGACATTACCCCAGAAGGTAAGGGGGAGTTTGCCCTCTATCTTCTTAAAAAAAACAACATTACCACTTGGGAAGCCTTGGGAAGGCTTGCCAAACATCTCCACGTTCCGCTAAGCAGGGTAAGTTATGGAGGGCTAAAGGATAAAAGGGCTGTAGCCCATCAGTATGTCACCATCTATCAAGGACCTAAGAAGGACCTAAAGTTTGACTCTTTTGAGCTAATCTACCTTGGACAAACCTCAAAACCCATGGACCAAAGTAGGATCCTTGGGAACAGGTTTGAAATCACGGTGAGGGATGTTGATGTGGAGGATAAAACATTGGAAGAGGAGATTGAGCGGGTAAGAAAATACGGCGTCCCAAACTACTTTGATGAACAAAGGTTTGGCTCTGTTAAGGGGACAAAAAAGCCTGAGTTTGCCGCAAAGTACATCATCAAGGGCGACTATGAAAAGGCACTATATTTGGCTTTGGTTACAGCAAGCCCTGATGAAATTCAAGAAAGCAGGAAATTTAGGGAATGCCTTAAGAAGAATTGGCGAAGGTGGGAAAACTGTCTTTCCTTGGCAAGGCTAAAGTGGGAAAGAGAACTTTTAAACTTTCTAATCCTTCATCAGCCAAGTAAGAGAACCTTTAAAAGGGCTCTGCAACTCATGGACAAAGAGTATCTTTTCTTCTTGGGGAACGCTTACCAAAGCTATCTTTGGAATGAGGTTTTGAAAAGGGTTTTAGAGAGGCTTTCCGTGGTGGATTTTAAAGTGCCTTATGCCTTGGGAGAGCTTTACTTTTACCGGACCCTTGATGAGGAGAAACAGGAAAGGTTAAGGGGGCTAAAGATACCCCTCCCATCGCCAAAGTTAAACCTTGAGGGAAATGACCCTGTCGTTCAAGCTTCCTTTAAGGATGTGCTTTTAGCAGAAGACCTGAGGGAGCTTAAAGAATTGAGAAGTCTTGTTAAAGGGCTTATCTTTAAAAGCTATCCAAGACCAGCCGTTATCTATCCTCAGGATTTGCGCTTTGAAAGAATAGAAGAGAGGGCAGTCAAACTTTTATTTTTTTTAGAAAAAGGCTCCTATGCAACCCTAATCGTTAAAAGGATCTTTTATGCTTGTGAGAACGCCTAATTGGCTTGGAGATGCCTTGATGGCAACCCCAGTGTATTACAACTTATCACAAGTTGGAAAGGTGTATCTTTTTGGACATAAAAACTTTATAAAACTCTTTTCCCATTTCCCTAACGCCGAAATAATTTTCTACGACCCATCAGACTTTTTCAAAAACATAAAAATTCTAAGGGAGGTTATAGAAAGAGAAAGAATTACGCAAGGGTTGCTTTTAACTAACTCCTTTTCCTCGGCTCTTCTCTACTTTTTAGCTCGAGTTAAAGAACGAATTGGCTATAAAGGGGACTTGAGGGACCTTCTTCTCACCAAGGCTGTTGATAAGCCAAAAAAGCCTGTCCATCAGGTGGATTTCTATCTTCATCTTTTAGAAGCGCTAAGGATACCGATAGTGAGCAGAGAACTTTATTTTCCCGTCAACGAAAGTCTGCTGGCAAGGGCAAAAAAGGTATTAAGGGAATTTAAGGTTGATGATGGTGCGCCCTATGTAGTTTTTGCTCCAGGTGCGGCTTATGGTCCTGCGAAAAAGTGGCCTTTAGAGTATTTCAAAGAGGTAGCTAAAGGGCTTTCTTCTCAGGGTATATCTGTTTTAGTCTTAGGGGGTAGGGCTGAGTTTTCAGATGGAGAGTTTATCATCCAGGGGATCAAATCAGCATACAACCTCTGCGGCAAGACCTTGATCGAGGACCTGCCTGGTATCTTTCTTGGAGCAAAAGCTTTAATATCAAACGATTCTGGCCTTATGCACCTTGGTGCCGCCTTAAGGATCCCTCAGATTG
Organism: uncultured Caldimicrobium sp.; assembly: GCA_964549125.1. Classification (GTDB taxonomy): domain Bacteria; phylum Desulfobacterota; class Thermodesulfobacteria; order Thermodesulfobacteriales; family Thermodesulfobacteriaceae; genus WYEG01. Next base: position 13,189 of record CAZJUD010000033.1, on the reverse strand, counting down.
CTATCTTTGGTTCCACCTCCCCAGAGCTTACAGGTCCTAAAAATCCAAGGGCTATCGTCCTTAAAAAAGATTTCCCCTGCTCCCCTTGCTTTCAAAGAACCTGTAAAAATGAAGATTACCGTTGTCTGAAAAGCATAACTCCAGAGGAGGTGCTAAAGAGTTTGGCTAAACTGATGAATTTTTAATCTTCTGTCTTATGGTTTAAAATAAAAGCCCAAACTATTACTGAAAAGATGAGGTTTCTCATTACCTTTGATCTTTGTGATAGATTAGGGCAAGGCAAGGAGGGTTGGAACCAATAAGATGAAGTTTAGGATTGGTCTTGTTGGCTTGCCAAACGTTGGAAAATCAACCCTATTTAATGCCCTCATAAAAAAAGCCAAGGCTGAGGTGGCAAACTATCCCTTCTGCACCATCGAGCCAAACATCGGGCGAGTTGCCATACCGGATAGAAGGCTTGAGGAAATAGCAAAAAAAGAAGGTTCAAGAGAGGTCACGCCAGCAACGATTGAGTTTGTAGACATCGCTGGCTTAGTAAAAGGAGCGAGCAAAGGAGCAGGTCTTGGGAATCAGTTTTTGGCTCATATTCGAGAGGTGCCAGCCATAGCCTACGTGTTAAGATGCTTTCTTGATGAAGATGTCATCCATGTTGAAGGAACGGTTGACCCGATTAGGGATGCAGAGATACTTGACCTTGAGTTGGTCCTTGCTGACCTTGATAGTATAAAAGGGAGAAAAGAAAGGGTTGAAAAATTAGCTAAATCAAATAAATCGGCAAAATCTGAGCTTGAAACCCTAAACAAAGCAGAAGCCTTTCTTGAAGATTTTAAGCCCCTTCGCTTGGTGCTTGATGATTTTACTGAAGAGGAAAAGGCTTATCTTCAAAAGACCCTTTACTTACTTTCCGTAAAGCCCGTTATATATGTAGCCAATGTTAGCGAAAAAGATTTAGCCGAAAAATCAAACCCTTTGGTTGGGGCTCTTAAAAAGAAGGCAGAGCTTGAGGGGATCCCTATTGTTGAGGTGTGTGCTAAGGTTGAGGCTGAGCTTGTGGATTTCTCCGAGGAGGAAAGGGAAGAATTTCTTAAAGCCCTTGGGATAGAAGAGCCAGGTCTTAACAAATTGATAAGAGAGGGGGCAAAGCTTTTAGACCTTATCACCTTCTTTACCGTTAATCCAAAGGAGGCTCGGTCTTGGCTGATTAAAAAGGGGACCAAAGCTCCTGAGGCAGCAGGCGAAATCCACTCTGACATGGAAAGAGGTTTTATCGCCTGTGAGGTCATTTCCTTTGAAGACTACCATAGAGTAAAAAATCTTCAGCAGGCAAAGGAATTGGGCTTAGTAAGGCTTGAAGGAAGGGACTATATGGTCCAAGATGGGGATATCATCTATTTTCGGTTTAATGTTTAATATACTCCCGTAAGACCTTTGCAGTCTCGGTGTCTGCTGTTAAGAAGTCCTCTATCGGTCCAGAAAAAAGTAGTTCCCCTCCCTTGTCTCCTCCTTCAGGACCAAGTTCTATCACCCAATCGGCATGCTTGATGAGCTCTGGGTTGTGCTCGATGAAGACAACAGTATGTCCCTTTGAGACAAGCCCCTGTAAAACAGAGGCAAGCTTTTCTACATCAAGGATGTGAAGACCTGTCGTTGGCTCATCAAGGATGTAAAGCACGGGCTTTGAATGGCTTTTGCTAAGCTCCTTAGCAAGCTTTATCCGTTGAGCCTCTCCGCCTGAAAGGGTGGGGCTTTGCTGCCCCAAAAGAAGATAATCAAGTCCAATCTGACAAACAAGTTCAAGCTTCCGCTTAATCCCAGAATAGTTTTCAAAGAACTCTAAAGCGGTTGCAAAATCCATCTCCAACACTTCAGCTATGCTTTTCCCCTTAAGCTTTACCTGCAAGGTTTCTTGATTGTAGCGTTTTCCTTGGCAGTATTCACAGGTCTGGTAAATGGTTGGTAGAAAGGGTATCTCCACCTTGATTACCCCATGTCCTCGGCAATGTGGACACTGTCCTTCCTCGTTGTTAAAAGAAAACCTCCCCTCATCGTAGCCTAACTGTTTAGCTAAAAGGGTGTTTGCAAAAACTCGCCTTATATCCGTAAAAACGTTGATATACGTTGCGGGTATGGAGCGAGGGGTGTTGCCAATGGGTGAATGGTCAACAAGATAAACGGAAGAAAGCTCCTCCCAGCCTTCAATGCCTTCTAAACCAAAAAGGCTCCTTTTCTTACTTAAAAGGTTTTGTAAGCTTTGATAAAGGGCTTCACAGATAAGGGTAGACTTTCCTGAACCAGAAACACCAACCACGGCAACAAGAGAGGAAAGGGGTATTTCTACATCAAACCCTTTGAGGTTCCTAAGCCTTGCCTTTCTTAGTCGAAGGAACTTCTCAGGCTTTCTTTTTAGACTATAGACCCTCTTACGAGAAAGGTCTTTCAGAGCCTTTGCGGTAATTGAATTAGACTTAAGAAAATCTTCCTTTGAACCAGCAAAGAGTATTTCCCCACCTTTTTTTCCTCCACCTGGTCCGAGGTCAACGATAAAATCTCCAGCTAAGATGGTTTCCTCATCATGCTCTACTACGATAAGCGTGTTCCCCTTGCGGCATAGTTCTTTTAGTTTTTCTATCAGCTTTGCCGTATCCCTTGGATGAAGCCCGATCGTTGGTTCATCTAAGATATAGGCAACCCCTGTGAGATTGCTTCCTATCTCGGCGGCGATCCTTACTCTCTTTGCCTCGCCAGAGGAAAGGGTGTCAGCTGAACGAGAGAGGGTTAGATAGGATAAGCCAAGGTCAATAAGGCATCTTAGCCTGCTTTTGATTTCCGTCACAAGCTCTTCTGCAATCTTTTTCTCCTTTCCTTCAAACTTCAAGCTTTCTATGAAGTCTAAGACTTTTTCGATGGAGAGGTCGCAGAGCTCTGGCAAGGAAAGCCCGTTGAGCCTAAAAGCCCGAACCTCTGCCCTTAGCCTTGAACCATGACAAGTTGGGCATACCTCCTCTTCAATCCTTCCCAGCCCTTCGCAAGCAGGACAAGCACCTACCTTAGTGTTGAAGGCAAAAAGAAGGGGACTTGGCTCAGGCAAGCTTACTCGGCAGCTTAAGCAAGTTCTCTTCGTTGAAAGATAAAACTCCCTTTCGCCAAGGTCTAAAATGGCTTCCCCTTTTCCTTCCTTAAGGGCAAGCTCAACAAGACTGAGAAAATGCTCTTTGTTCCTTGCCCTTCCAAGATTTAGCTCTACGGTATGCTCCCTATACCGAGAAAGCTCCTGTATGGGTGGTATTTCCATGTATTCCCCATCAACCCTGAAGGAATGATAACCCCTTTTCAGATAGCGTTCAAAGAGGGGCCGAAAATGTCCCTTCCTATGGCGCACAAGGTTAGCGAGAACCGTTATCTCTTTGTTTGATTGTTCAAGGTAGAGACTTTCTGCGAGGCTTAGGAGCTCCTCTTCGGTCCTTGGTTCGATTGGTTTCCCGCAGGAGGGACAGAAGGCTTTGCTCACACGGCTATAAAGTAGCCTCAAATAGGGGAGGATTTCGGTTAGCGTGCCAACCGTTGAGCGGGGTGAAAGCTCTCCAGACCTTTGCTCAAGGGCAACAGTGGGAGGAAGTCCCGTTATCAGGTCAACGTTTGGCTCTTCATGCACCTTGATAAACTGCCTAAAGTAGCCGGGTAAAGTTTCAAGGAAACGTCTCTGTCCCTCAGAAAAGATGACATCAAAGACTAAGGTAGATTTCCCTGAACCGGAAACCCCGGTTACGATGATGAGCCTTTCCCGAGGGAGGTCAAGGTCAAGGTTTTTTAAGTTGTGATGCTTGACCCCCCGAAGGGAGATGACCTTTTCACCTTGACTTTTTTGTTGGAGAGATGGCTTTACTTCCGGAGAAGGAGTAAAACCTCGAGAAGATAGGTATGCTTTTAGAGCCCTTGAGGTGGGTGTATCAGTCGCTAAAAGGCCTTCTAAGTCTCCTTGATAGAGTAGATATCCTCCCTTTTCACCTCCTTCAGGACCAAGCTCCACGATGTGGTCAGCGCAGAGCATGACCTCAGGATGGTGCTCAACGATGACAACCGTATGCCCTTCTTTCTTTAGAAGCTCAAGGGTTTGGATAAGATGCTTTATATCCTGAAGGTGGAGCCCAACCGTTGGTTCATCAAGGAGGATAAAGCCCTTTCCAGACTTAACTTTGATCAATAGTTCGGCAAGCCTTAAGCGTTGAGCCTCACCGCCAGAGAGGGTAGAAAGGGGCTGTCCAAGCTTGAGATAAGATAGACCAAGCCTGTCAAGTACCTCAAGGGCTCGCCTAATCTCCCGATGCCCTCCAAAGAACTCTAAAGCTTCTTGAACGGTAAGCTCAAGAATTTCAGCGATGTTCTTTCCCCTCCATCTGACCTCAAGGATTTCCTCCCTAAACCTTTTTCCTTGACAAACCTCGCAAGGGATAACAAGGTCAGATAAAAACTGAAGCTCAACTACCTCATACCCAAGCCCTCGGCAGTTTGGACATTGAGCAGAAGGCGAGTTGAAGGAAAAGTGGCCCTCAGTAAAGCCAAGGGATTTTGCCGTATCTGTGCTCGCAAGAAGCTTTCTGATAAAGGGATAGATTTCTATGTAGGTGGCAACTATGGCTCTTGGAGACCTGGCTAAGCTTTCTTGAGTGAGAAAATGAACGTCCCATAGAGGTTCAAGCTTCTCCATCCCTTCTACTTCTTTACGATTAGAGAGTTTTCCCCCCTCCTTGACCTCAAGGAGCCTTTTGGCAATCACCTCTTCAAGAAGCGTGGATTTGCCTGAGCCTGAAACCCCTACTATCACCGTAATGCTTTCTAAGGGAACCTGCAAGTCAAAGCCCTTTAAGTTTTGTGCTCGGCATTCTCTAAAGGTAAGGTAGTTTCTTTCCTGAAAAGACTTATCCTGTTTTTTTGGTGGTAGGCTCCTTTTTTTGGCAAGCTCTCGTAGGGCTTTGCCTGTCGGGGTTTCAAGCGTTAAGACCTTTTTTGGGTCGCCAGCATGAAGTAGATAACCTCCTCCTTCTCCACCATCAGGTCCGAGCTCAACGAGGAAATCTGCAGAGAGAATCACCTCCGGGTCATGCTCAACCACGACCACAGTGTTTGACCTGTGGACAAGCTTTTTCATGAACCCAAGCACTCGAGAAGTATCAAGGGGATGAAGCCCAGTCGTCGGTTCATCGATAAGGTAGAGGGTTTCTGCAAGGTCTGAGGATAAGGCTCTTGTCAGTAGACAGCGAGAGACCTCCCCACCAGATAAGGTCTTGCTTGCCCTCCCAAGAGTTAGATAGTCTAACCCTACCTCCTGCAAATATTTAATCCTCCTTAAAACCTCCCTTGCTAATCTTTCCTCAGCGTAGGGTAAGCCTTCTTGGATAAACCCCTCAAGAAAAGAGATGAGGTCCTTTACTTCAAGCTGGTAGAAATCCCCAATAGAAAGCCCTTTTATTCGAAAAAGGAGAGCCTGAGGATTAAACCTTGTGCCCTTGCAAGTGGGGCAGGAAACTTCCCTTCTTAGCTTGGCAAGAAGGATACGAAAGTGAGGTTTATACCGATGGGCATACAGCCAATCTACAACTTCCTTAAAGCCATACCATTTGCCCTCCCCTTCAAAGATAAGCCTCTTAACCTCTTCAGGATACTGATAAAAAGGGATGTTAACGGATATTCCCTTTCCCTGGAGGTAGGAAAACAGGTCAAGCTTTACCTCGGTCATGGCTGGATAATCAAGGATAGGGATGGCTCCTTTGGCTAAGGATTTATGGGGATGTTTTACTAAGGCTTCAAGGTCAACGATAAGAAGGTTTCCAAAGCCTTTGCATTCCGGGCAGGCACCCTGAGCGGTGTTGAAGGAAAATAGCGCAGGCGTCTTCTTCGGGAAGGTATAACCGCAGGTGGGACACTCCTCCTGCAAGGTGTAAGCCCTTTCCTCTCCATATAAAGTTCTAACTTTTACCTTGTCTGAAATCTTGAAGGCAAGCTCAAGGGAAGAAACAAGCTCTGATTTTGTTTCCTCCCGGACAACAATTCTATGGAGCACGACATCAAACTCTTCGGGCAGGCTTTCCACTTCCTCAAGTTCGCAGACTCGCCCGGAGATAAACACCCGAGAAAACCCCTCAGCTAAAAGCCCTTGCTTTAGGTATTCTGCTGAGCTTTCTTTCCGAATAGGTGCAAGCACCAAGACCCTTTGCTCAGGGAAGCTCTTTACTATATCCTCGGCTATGAGGCTTGGATTGCTCGGTAAAACTTCCCTTTGGCAAATAGGACAGTAGGGTCTTCCTGCCTGATAGAAGAGCATCTTTACGAAGTTGCTCACTTCCGTTAGCGTGCCTACCGTAGAACGGGAGGTGCGGATGAAGTTCCCTTGAGGAAAGGCTAAGGCTGGAGGGATGTTTAGGATTTCTTTAACTCGAGGTCTTGGTAGCCTTTCAAGGAATTGTCTAACATAGGAAGAAAAGGTCTCAAGATACCTTCTTTGTCCTTCCGCATAGAGGGTATCAAAGACTAAGCTTGATTTCCCAGCTCCGGAAACACCGGTAACGACGATAAGATGATAGAAGGGTAGATTTAGGTCAAAGCCTTTAAGGTTGTTTTGCCTTGCCGAGAGGACCTGAATAAATTTCATTCACCTTTGATGCGCTCCATCCGCTCCTGCGCCCTTTTGCAATCGATGCAGAGAGTAGCTTCTGGACGAGCCATAAGCCGCTTTTCATCTATCTTCGCCCCGCAGGCTTCACAGATGCCGTATGTCCCCTCCTCAATCTTCCTTAAGGCCTTCTCTATCTTCTTTAAAAGCTTTTGTTCCCTATCCCGAAGCCTCAGCTCAAAGGCAAGCCTTGATTCCCTCTCCGCAAGGTCAACAGCATCGGGAAGATTTTCTGCTGCCTCCTCAAGCTCCTTTTTTGTAGATTGAACGTCCCGCAGTATCTCCTCCTTCCTTTTCAAAAGAAGCTCCTTGAAGAATTGAAGTTTCTCTTTGTCCATACCCCCTCCTTCTTTAAGCTTATCTACTCTAACACAACCTCACCGCTCTTTCCACCACTTTTGTAGACAAGGCGAATGTTTTCTATTCTTATTCCTTTGTGTAAAGCCTTACACATGTCGTAAACCGTAAGAGCTGATACCGCAACGGCAGTTAAAGCTTCCATCTCTACCCCTGTTTGGGCAACCGTTTTTACCTCAGCGGTGACCTCTAAGGCATAGCTCTCAGGAAGAAACTTAAAGTCAACCTGGATGTGGCTTATGGGTAAGGGATGACAAAGAGGGATGAGCTCTGAGGTCCTTTTAGCAGCTAAGATCCCTGCTACCCTGGCACAGGCTAAAAAATCCCCCTTAGGTAGGTCTTGAGCTAATACCTTGGGATAGATTTCAGGAGGGAAGACAATTGTTGCCTTGGCTATGGCTTTTCTTTCTGAAGATACTTTAGCCGAAACATCTACCATGTGCAAGGAGCCGTCGGCTTTTAAATGGGTAAACTCAGCCAAAGTTGATACCTCTTCTTAGCGAAACTTTAATCTTTCCCAAAATCCCCCTTTTTTCTTATCCTTTGCCTCTTTTTCTTGTTGAGAGGCTCGGTTAAGGATAATGGGCTCTGCCCCTCCGTCCCAGCCCTCTTCTTTAGCTAATTCCCTAAGAACTTCTTTTGCCCTTGAAGAAATTTTTTTCGGGAGCTCCACTTCAAGAACAATTATCAGGTCACCACGCAGCTTCCCATCCTTACTTGGTAAACCCTTGCCTTTGATGATTATCTCTTCACCGGGTTGAACCCCTCTGGGTATCTTTACTTTTAGCTCCTCGTTTACATAGGGGACGGTGATTTCCTCTTCAAGGAGGGCCGAGATCAATGGAACCTTTAGGTTTAGGTAGACATCCTGCCCCTTTCGGTAAAGGAAGGGATGAGGCTTAACTCGAACCCTAAGGTATAGGTCACCGGGTCTCCCACCATGGAGCCCTGTTTCGCCTTCTCCAGGCACCCTAAAGATGGTGCCGTCTTCAACCCCAGGGGGAATTTCTACTTTTAGCTCCCTTTCAGCTAAGATAAGCCCCTTCCCACGGCAGGTTGGACAGACTTCAACATACTCAAAACCCCTTCCACGGCAGTCTTGACAGGTGTAGGAAAGCCTAAAGAAGCCCTCCACATAGGTGACCCTACCCTTACCTCCACAAACAGAGCATGTCCTTATGCCTTTTTCCTTATCATATCCTAACCCGCCACAGGTTGGGCAGACTTCGTGTCTGTTGTAGATGACCTTGACCTCTTTACCTGTGAAAAGGTCTTCAAAGTTAAGCCAGACCTCGGTTGAGATGTCTGCTCCATCCCTTCTTCTTTGCTCCTCTCTCGGAGAAAAGCCAAAGAACTCTTCAAAAAGGTCAGAAAAGGCACTAAAGATGTCAGAAATATCCTCAAAGCCTCTAAAACCGTGGGAACGGAGGCCAGCGTATCCCTGACGGTCGTAAATTGCCCTTTTTTCAGGGTCGGATAGAACTTCGTAAGCTTCAGAGATTTCTTTGAACTTTTCTTCCGCTTCTTTGTTGCCTGGGTTCCGGTCGGGATGATACTTTAGAGCTAACCTGCGATAGGCTCTTTTAATCTCCTCTTGGGTAGCGTTTCTTGGCACTCCGAGGATGGCATAGTAATCCTTGTAATTCTGCATGGAGCGTTAGAGCTTCGGGCTTTTATGTTTAAGTATTTCGGCGATGTCATAAGGTGATGCAGGTTTTTCCTTTTTGGCGTAACGGTCTATCGTCTCTGGGGTGATGAACCCTGCGGCAACTTCTCTTAACGCAGTAACGATCTCTTTGTTGTCAGATTTTACCAGGGGCTCAGCACCTTCCCTTAATTGCTTAACCCTTTTTATTACCAGATGGATGAGCTTAAACCTGCTTGGAACTACCTTAAGACAATCCTCCACCGTAACCCTGGCCATAGTTTACACCCCTCTAAACTGCAACTACCTCAGTAACTTCAGGAACCTCTCTTTTTAAGTAGCGTTCAATGCCGTGCTTTAAAGTCATAAGAGACATTGGGCAACAACCGCAGGCTCCCTTTAGCCTGACCTTTACCACGCCATCCTCAGTTACCTCTACAAGCTCAACATCTCCACCGTCTGCTTGGAGCATAGGTCTCACCTTTGCTAAGGCTTGCTCAACCGCTTCTCTCATCATTCAACCCCCTATTTTTAGATTTATGTTATTTAAAAATAATACAAATTTTGCTTGACAGCAAGGGTAGGATCAATATAATAAAATTCATTCAATCCTACGAAGGAGGGCTTCATGAGAAGCGATAGGATTAAAAAGGGGGTTGAGAGGGCGCCGCATAGGTCTCTCCTTAGAGCCCTTGGCTTTTCTGATGATGATTTGAAAAAGCCTCTGATCGGCATTGCCAACTCCTTTAACGAGATCATCCCTGGACACATTCATCTAAGAAACATTGTAGAGGCGGTTAAGGCAGGTGTGCTTTCTGCTGGAGGGGTTCCAGTTGAGTTTGGAGTCATCGGGGTTTGCGATGGAATTGCCATGAACCATGAGGGTATGAAGTATTCACTACCAAGCAGGGACTTGATAGCCGATTCTATAGAGATCATGGCTATGGCTCATGCCTTTGATGGGCTTGTCTTAGTGACAAGCTGCGACAAGATTACTCCAGGTATGCTCATGGCTGCCTTTCGGTTAAACATTCCAGCTATAATCATCGCCGGTGGTCCCATGTTAACCGGAAAGTATAAGGACAAAGAGGTTAATCTAATTTCAGCTTTTGAGGCTATAGGTAAATTCAAAAAGGGAGAAATGACGGAAGAGGAGCTTTCTGAGCTTGAAGCCTGTGCCTGTCCAACCTGTGGCTCCTGCGCTGGGATGTTTACCGCAAACTCTATGAACTGTTTGAGCGAAGCCCTTGGTCTTGCTTTACCTGGGAACGGGACCATACCAGCAGTCTACTCTGATAGAATTCGTTTAGCTAAGGAAACGGGAAAAAGAGCCGTTGAGCTTGTGAAGAAGAACCTAACTCCGAAGAAGTTGGTAAGTAAAAACTCGTTCTTAAACGCCATAGCGGTAGACATGGCGCTTGGTTGTTCCACCAACACCGTCCTTCATCTCTTAGCCATAGCTCATGAGGCAGGCGTCGACCTTTCTTTAAAGGACTTTGACGAAGTTTCGAGAAAGACCCCGGTTCTTGCTAAGCTTATTCCTGCTGGTCCGCACAGCGTGCCAGACCTTCATCACGCTGGAGGCATACCCGCAGTGATGAAGGAGCTTTCCAAGCTTAACCTGATTGACCTTTCCGCAAAGACCGTTTCCGGCTTAACCGTAGGAGAAATAATCAAAAAAGCTGAGGTAAGAAACAGAGAAGTGATAAGGCCGGTAGAGGATCCCTATTACAAAGAGGGAGGGATCGCTGTTCTTTATGGGACGCTTGCCCCTAATGGCTCAGTAGTGAAGACAAGCGCTGTTGTTCCTCAGATGCTTAGGCATTCTGGACCAGCACGGGTGTTTAATTCAGAGGAGGAAGCCTACACAGCCATTCTTAGCGGAAAGATAAAGCCTGGTGATGTTGTGGTAATAAGGTATGAAGGTCCAAAGGGTGGACCTGGCATGAGGGAGATGCTTTCACCCACCTCAGCCATCGCTGGCATGGGGCTTTCGGAATCTGTGGCGCTCGTCACGGATGGGAGGTTTAGCGGAGGAACACGTGGGGCTTGCGTTGGTCATGTTTCCCCTGAGGCTCAGGAAGGCGGTCCTATTGCTCTGGTTGAGGATGGGGACATCATTGAAATCGACATTCCAGCAAGAAGGATCGACCTTATGGTCCCGGAAGAGGTGCTTGCTGAGAGGAGAAAAAGATGGAAGCCACCGAGGAAAAAAATTAGCGGCATCTTGAAAAAGTATCAAGCTTTGGTAAGCTCAGCTGATAGGGGAGCAATCGTAGAATGAACCTCTTTTATCATTTAGGAAGTCTCTTTCTTAAGTTCCTTAGGGATTGTGGTGGAATCTTTATTTTTTTCTGGCAAAGCCTTTTAGCTACCTTTAGCCGACCTTTCAGAGCAAGGCTTTTTATCAAGCACATGGAATTCATAGGGGTTAAATCCTGGCTTGTAGTGGGTTTAACTGCCCTTTTTTCAGGGATGGTCACTGCCTATCAGGTTCATCATGCTTTGGTGAAGTTTGGAGGGCAGAGCGTCCTTGGGGGAGTAGTAGCCCTAACGCTAACAAGGGAGCTTGGACCAGTTCTTACGGCTATCATGGTGGTAGCAAGGGCTGGCTCAGCAATCACCGCTGAGCTTGGGTCGATGCGCATCACTGAACAGATAGATGCCCTGAAGATGATGGCTGTTAACCCCATTCAATACCTTATAACTCCGAGGCTTTGGGCAGGGGTGATAACCGTTCCTCTTTTAACTGCTATGGCGAATCTTATAGGAATAGCAGGCGGATACATCGTTGGAGTAATGGTCCTTGGTATTGACCACGGTATTTTCATGGCTCGGATGGAGGACATGGTTGAGCTCCAAGACATCATGTCCGGTATTTACAAGTCCATCTTTTTTGGAGCCTTTTTAGTTTCTGTTTGTGGATACAAAGGCTACTATGCAAGCGGTGGTGCTGAAGGGGTTGGAAGGGCAACCACCGAAGCCGTTGTTATTTCTTCAGTAGGGATACTTATTTTTGACTACATTTTAACGACGCTGTTTTTTTAGAAAAACCTTGGCTTACCCTCGGAATGACAAAAGGGAAGAGAAGAGATGATAACCATTAGAAATCTAAAGAAAAGTTTTAACGGGTTTCAGGTTTTGAGAGGAATTAATCTGGTAATACCTGAGGGGAAGACCACCTTTATCATGGGGCAGAGCGGAACTGGGAAGAGCGTTCTACTAAAGCACCTCGTTGGGTTGCTAACCCCTGATGAAGGAGAAATTTGGTTTGAAAACAAGGACCTTACTAAGCTAAGCGAAAAGGAGTGGCAAGAGGTCAGAAAAAAGATCGGCTATCTTTTCCAAGAAGGAGCCCTTTTTGACTCCATGACCGTTGGCGAAAACGTGGCTTTCCCTCTGTTCGAGCATGCCAAATTACCGGAGAAGGAGATAGAAAGAGAGGTTGACGAGCTTTTATCCGCGGTAGGATTACTTGAAGCCAAGGATAAGTATCCTTCTGAGCTTTCAGGTGGTATGAAAAAGAGGGCTGCCTTAGCGAGGACCCTTGCCCTTCATCCTCAAGTTATCCTCTTTGATGAGCCCACAACCGGTCTTGACCCTATTCTGCAGAGGTCTATCCTTGAGCTTATCATGGAAGTAAAAAGGCGTTTCAACTTGACCTGTGTAATCATCAGTCATGATGTTCCCTTAGCGCTAAGGTATGCCGACCAGATTGCCTTTTTGAATGAGGGGATAATTGTTCAGGCTGGTCCCCCTGAAGAGATAAGAAGGTCTGACCATCCTTTTATAAGAAAATTCTTAGAATCCGCCCTTTTAGAAGGGGTAAAGGAGGGAAACCATGAAGGATAGGGGAAGAACAGAAGTCAAAGTTGGAGTATTTGTGTTTCTTGGGTTGATTGCTCTATTTTTTCTTACGGTGAGGCTTGCCCAGGAAGCCTTTACTCCAAAGAACACTTACAAGCTTTATGCCGTCTTTGATTCTGTCTCAGGATTGATCCGGGGAGCGAAGGTTGAAATGGCTGGGGTGCAGATCGGTAAAGTAGGAAACATAGAGCTTACACCTCAAGGAAAGGCTAAGGTAGAGTTGAACATCTTCCAGCAGTACAAAGTTCAGGAAGATGCGGTTGCCGTGGTTCGGACCTTTGGTGTCCTTGGGGATAAGTTTATCGAGATAAGACCTGGGAGCTCAGCAAGGTTTCTTCCTGAAGGTGGGATGATAGCCAAAACTGAAAGTCCAGTTGACCTTGACCAAATCCTTGCCAGCATAGGACCAACGGTTGAGGGATTGAAAGAGCTACTTGGTACTAAAGAGGGGCAGGAAAACCTTAAGGTTTTGGTCTCTAATTTCCGGCAGGCAAGCGAAAGCATCAAAACCATCGCAGAAAAGATTGAAAAGGGGCAAGGAACCTTGGGTAAACTCTTGACTGACGAAAAGATGTACAGAGACCTAACCTCTACAGCAGAAAACTTAAAGGTTCTTACTGCAAAAATTGAAAGAGGAGAGGGGACCCTTGGGA
>CAZJUD010000032.1:0-3184 GCA_964549125.1 uncultured Caldimicrobium sp. | reverse complement strand
TCTATCTTATTTTTTTCTTCCGTTAGTTTTTCTATTTCTTCCATTAGCTTAAGGATTTCCTCTTCCTTTTGCTTGTTTGTTCTCTTAATCTCTTCTATCTCAGCAAGTAAGATTTGATATTCCCTTGTCCCCCTGATTTGGGTTAGCCGAGCCTGAGTTTGTTTAAGCCTTTTTATCTCCTCTTTGAGTTCTTCTTCAAAGAGTTTCCTTCGAGCTTCCTTTTCTTCTATGTTCGCCACAACTTTAGCTAATTTTTCCTGAAGTCTTTCCTTTTTTTCTTTTGCTTTCTTTAACGCTTCTGGAACCTCGGCCATTGACCTTTCAAGCTTTAAAATTTCTAAATCAAGCTTTTGCAACTCTATTAGACGGACTATATCATCCTGCATTTTTAGTCCCCACCTCCCTCTATGGTCTTGTATGGACTCTTTTCAGTAAAAATTAGTATAGGAAGTTGACATCCCCTTTCGGTGAGAAATTGATTTAGCTTTTCTTTGAGCTTTGGAAGCACAAAGCTTTCAGCTACGCCGTGGTCTAAGATTAAAAAATTAAACCCCTCTTCTACAGCTTGTTTAGCTGTATGATACTTAACATCTGAAGTAAGGAGGGTTTTCACTGAGAGCATCTTTAGGTGTTCCATAAGAAAGGAGCAGGAACCACCGCAGATGCCTAAGCTATCTACCTCGCAATTTTCATCACCAACCATCATCACCCAAGAATTGACCCTCTTTGCCACCTCTTTTGCAAGCTCACCAAGTTTAACAGATTTTGAAAATTTTACCAGAACCCCAAGCCCATTACCATCTTTAAAAGAAGGGTCACAAAGGATTGGTCCTTCTGGGCTAAAGCCAAGCCTTTCCGCAAGGGCTGAACTTACACCCCATGACACCTTATCCAGAGGGGTATGCCAAGAAATAAGGTTTAGTTCTTCTTTAACCGCAAAGTAGGCCACAGTTCCAGGATACCCATCAGGGGTTAAGCTTCGTAAAGGATGATAAAAAAGTGGATGATGAGATAGAATGAGGTTAAGGTTTTTTTCTTTAGCGAACTTGCAAGCTGATAAGCTTAGGTCAACCGTTAAAAGGATGCCGTAAACAGGTGCCTTTTTTGAACCGACTTGTAAGCCTATGGGGTCGTTTTTTTCTGCTAAAGAGGATGGGGCAACGCTTTCTAAAAACTCTAAGATATCAGAAACCGTAAGGTGCATTATGTGAGAATTGATGGGCCCGCCAGGACTCGAACCTGGGACCTTCCGGTTATGAGCCGGCGGCTCTAACCAGCTGAGCTACGGGCCCTCTGCATGATTAATAAATTAAACAATATCTATAGATTTGTCAAGGGTACGGAGGCTCATCGAAAATTCTTTCAAGCATACCTTGCCATCTTGAGGTAGCGTAGGCAACCGAAGGATCTCAGAGGCCCTTCGGCCTTTCGGCCTCAGGGTGACCCCTCACCAGCGCGTCTTGGCTTCGGCAAAGGATGACTGAAGAGGGACAAAGATTTTTTGACCAGCTCCCTTGCCATGTATACAAATTTCATTATATTTTGTGATTAATGAAAAAATTCTTTCGCGGAGGGTGTATGAGCATCCTTTCAGATAGAGTTAAATGTCTTAAACCCTCGGCAACCTTAGCTGTAGATGCTAAAGCCAAAGCCTTAAAAGAGCAAGGTGAAGACATCTTAAACCTTTCAGCAGGTGAGCCTGATTTTGATACCCCTGAGCACATTAAAAAAGCTTGCATCAAAGCCCTTGAAGAGGGTTTCACTAAGTATGTGGCTACCCAAGGAATTCCGAGCCTAAGAAAAGTTATCTGTCAACGAATAAAAGAGGATTATGGGCTTGATTATAGTCCTGAAGAGGTAATCGTCTCCTCAGGCGCAAAGCAAGCTATATTTAATCTCCTTTTAGCCCTTGTAAACCCTGGGGATGAGGTCTTAATCCTTTCTCCCTACTGGGTTTCTTACCCCCCCATGGTAGAGATTGCTGGCGGTATCCCAAAGATTGTTCCTGCAAGATTTGAAAAACGGTTTGAGCCAGACTTAACCGATGTTAAAGCATCCATCACCCAAAGGACAAGAGGAATAATCTTAAACAGCCCTTCAAATCCAACAGGGCTTATCTACAGCCGGGACTTTTATCTTGGGCTCTCTGAGATTATCAAAGAACACAATCTTTGGGTTATAAGCGATGATATTTATGATCGCTTAAGGTTTGATGGAAAGGGTCCTGAAAACATCTTAACCTTTGCACCGGAGCTAAAAGATAGGGTCTTTTTAGTTAACGGTGTTTCAAAGACTTACGCCATGACAGGCTGGAGGATAGGCTGGGCAGTTGGACCAAAAGAGGTAATTAAAGCCTGCGCAAACCTTCAGGGGCAAAGCACCTCGCACGCTACGTCCTTTGCCCAGAAGGGTGCTGAGGCGGCTCTTACTGGACCGCAAGAACCCGTGGAGATTATGGTTAAAGCCTTCGCAAACAGGGCTAAGGTCTTATGCCAGGCTCTAAAAGAAATACCCGGCTTGAGGTTTCATGAACCTCAAGGTGCCTTTTATGTTTTCGTCGACTTTTCAGCTTACTATGGCAAAAAAACAGAAGCTGAAAAAGAAATTCAGAACTCGCTTGATATGGCAGAGTATCTTCTTGAAAAGGCAAAGGTTGCTTTGGTCCCAGGCGTAGCCTTTGGAGATGACGCCTTCTTAAGAATTTCCTTTGCCACCTCAGAGGAAGTGCTAAAATCGGCAGTAGAGAGGATTAAACAGGCTTTGAACAAGCTAAGATAAGAATACTTAAGGGGGTGATGGAATGAAAAGAAGTTCGCTCGTTAGTCGAATCCTTTTTATCGTAGTATTAATCATCATCGTCCTTGTTGTGATTACCTTTGCCATACAAAGCTACAACACCTATTCTCAATTTAAGAAGACCCTGATAATCGGGGCTGAAGGACTAATCATCCAAGGTGAAAACATAAGGAAAAACTTTGGAAGGCTTCATGAAGCCGGCGTCTTTAAAGACCTTATGGCTCAGCTTAAAGAAAGAGCTCTTTCTGCTAAGGCAAGAGGAGACGAAGCTGAGTACAAAAAAGTAGTTTCCGAGTTTATAAACATCGTGCCCGTCGTTCAGTCAATGTTTACTCTAAAGTTGGGGGAAAAAGAGGGAGGGTATCTCTTTAGAGCGCCCAAGGAGTAT
>CAZJUD010000031.1:0-6293 GCA_964549125.1 uncultured Caldimicrobium sp. | reverse complement strand
AAGGGAGGTACCCGATGTTTGAGCTTGAGATACCTTGACCCCCCACCATGTCTCCCTGAGCCGAAGCCTTGAGCGTCAGCGAAGGGCCTCTTTCTGTCACCCTGAGGCCGAAAGGCCGAAGGGCCTCTTTCTGAGATCCTTCGCTTCGCTCAGGATGACCCCCATGTCGCCCTGAGCTCCTTTTATTGTCGCCCTGAGCGTCAGCGAAGGGGCTGCGAAGGGCTTCAGAGGTCCTTGATGTTTTCTTAAGATGGCAAGGTATGTCTGCAAGATTTTTGAACAGCCTAAACGGGGCTTGACAAATGACAAAAAGGCTGTTTTTTTTAATAAAAAGATCCCAATTTAGGAGGCTAAATTGATGAGCATGCCAGAGGTTGTTGAATTAGAAAGCAAGATCGATGCTCTCATCAATACGGTGTTAGAATTAAGAAAAGAAAAGGAAGAACTATTAAATAAACTTTCTCAGAAGGAAGAAGAAAACCAAAGACTGCAAGAGGAGATAAGAAGGAGGGAAGAGGAAAGGAGGGAGCTAAAGGAAAGGCTTGGTAGTCTTATTGAAAAACTCTCCCAGATTTAACCATGGCTACGCATGAAGTTACCTTTGAGTTTTTAGGTCAATGCTTTACCCTTCGGAGTAGTCTTCCGGAGGAGGAAATAAAGGAGGTGCTTGCCTTCTTAGAGGAAAAGAAGGCAGAGCTTGTGAAAGTAAAGAACGTGCCGGCTTACAAGCTTGCTATTTGGTTACTCTTCCAGGTAGCTTACGAATATCTTAAGGTAAAAAAGGAAAAGGAAGCCCTGGAAGAGTACCTTAAGGTTCAAAGCAAAAGGCTTACAGATTTTTTAGAAAAGGAAATGCCTAACCTGGGGTGCTCGTGGAGGGGTATTTGCCGCCCGCCTGGCTAACACCATAAAAAATAATGGGTAAGGTGGATCTGGGGCTGAGCACAAGCTCGGTTAACCAGACCCCGCCCGAAAACTTAACAAACAGAGCCAGAAGGACGGGCGCACCTCCACGGCACACCTGGGGTTCCTTTTAAAGGCTCACCTTCCTTCCTCTTTTCCCTCCTGAAATTTATAAAGAAAGGGGGGAGTATTCATGGTGTCATTGATACTTCTTATCATCGGTTTACTCATTGGGCTTGCGCTCGGTTTCCTATATTTTCATCTTCAAAAAAAGAAAGAGCTTGCCTTAGAACAGTCGGCAAGAGAGAAGGCTAAGAACATCCTTGAAGAAGCCGAAAAAAAAGCCAGGGAGCTGATTTCAACCGCTGAAGAAAAGGCTAAACAAACTCTTGAATCGGCAGAAAAGGAAGCTCAACTTAAGCTCCAATTAGCTGAGGCAAGAATTGAAGAAGAGCTAAGAAGGCTTAAAAAGGAGCTTGAAGAAAGGGAAGAAAAAAAGCTTAACGAGTTGAGAGAAAGGGAAAAAAAGATTGAAGTTAAGGAAGAACACCTCCTCGAAAGGGAAAAGATCCTTAATGAAAAACTCAATCAGGTAGAACAGAAATCCCTTGAACTAAGCAGACTGAAAGAAGAGGTTCTAAAGGAAAAACAGGAGCTTTCCGAGCTTGTAGCCCAAGCAAAGAAAGAGTTGGAGAGAGTTGCTGGTCTTACAGAAAAAGAAGCCCGTGAATACCTTTTAAAGAAGGTGGAAGAAGAGCTAACAGAGGATAAGGCAAAACTCATAGCAAAGCTTGAGAAGGAAATGCAGGAGGAAGCAAAGAGGAAGGCTCAAGAAATCATAGCTTATGCTACGGCAAAGGCAGCCATTCCCTTTGTTACTGAAAAAACCGTCTCGGTTGTTGAGCTTCCTTCAGAGGAGATGAAAGGAAGGATCATCGGGCGTGAAGGAAGAAATATCAGGACTTTTGAGGCTTTAACGGGAGTGGACTTGTTAATCGATGACACGCCTGAGGTTGTGGTTCTTTCTTGCCATGACCCCTATCGTAGAGAGATCGCTAAAATCGCCTTAGAGAGGCTTATTGCCGACGGAAGGATCCATCCCACAAGGATTGAAGAGGTGGTAAAACAGGTGGAAGAGGAAATGGAAAGCCATATCCTTGAGATTGGAGAGAAGACCTGTTTTGAGATGGGAATCTATGGTGTTCATCCCGAACTTTTAAAGCTCCTTGGGAAGCTTAAATTCCGCACAAGCTATAGCCAAAATGTCCTCCAGCACTCCATAGAGACGGCAATCATCTGTTCCAACCTTGCGGCAGAACTTGGTCTTGACTTTAAAAAGGCAAAAAGAGCAGCCCTTCTTCACGATATTGGGAAAGCGGCAAGCTATGAGCAAGAGGGACCACATGCCCTGATCGGAGCTGAATTAGCTCGAAAATACGGAGAGGATGAGGAGGTAGTCCAAGCCATTGCCTCCCATCATGAGGATGTGCCTATAACCTCCCTTCTTGGCATCCTTCTTCAGGTTTCTGATGCCCTATCAGGAGCAAGACCCGGCGCTCGAAGGGAACTTTTAGAGGCTTATCTAAAGAGAATAAGAGAGCTTGAAAACCTTGCTCAGTCCTTCCCTGGGGTTGAAAAAGCCTTTGCCATTCAGGCTGGTCGAGAAGTAAGGGTAATCGTAGATAGTAAAAAGGTAACCGATGAAGAAGCTTACATCCTTGCCAGGGAAATAGCGCAGAAGATTGAAAGAGAGCTAACCTATCCTGGAATAATCCGGGTGACAGTGCTCAGAGAGACAAGGGTAGTTGAGTATGCTAAATAAGGGGAGGACAAAGTGGTTAGATTGATTTTTTTAGGGGATGTGGTTGGGTCAAGCGGAAGGCTTGCCCTACAAACCTTTCTACCAGAGTTGAAAAAAAAGTACGATCCGGATTTTTTGATTGTGAACGCTGAGAATGCTGCCGGTGGCTATGGGCTTACCGAAAAGGTGGCAGAAGAGATCCTTAGCCTTGGCGTTGACCTAATAACAAGCGGAAACCATGTCTGGAAAAAGGAATTCATCCCCTACCTTGTAAAATCTGACCGGGTGTTAAGACCAGCTAACTATGGGCCAGGTGCCCCGGGTAGGGGTTATGGAATCGTAAGTAAAGGGATGAAAAAGCTTGGAGTGATAAACCTTGAAGGTAGGATCTTCATGCGCCCCCTTGAAAACCCTTTCCTGGTTGGGAAAGAGCTTGCGGAGAGGCTAAAGGAGGAGACCCCTTTTATCTTCGTTGACTTTCATGCCGAAGCCACATCAGAAAAGATTGCCCTTGGTTATTTCCTTGACGGACTTGTCTCAGCAGTCGTTGGCACACACACCCATGTGCAAACCTCCGATGAAACCATCCTACCCAAAGGAACAGGCTACATAACCGATGTTGGTATGTGCGGAAGTGTTCATTCTATCATCGGCATGAGGATCGACCAGGCTCTTGAGCTATACACCACCATGGTTGGAAGAAAGCTTGAAGTTGAAAAATCACCCCCAGTAAAGGTTGAAGGCGTCTACTTGGAATTTGACGAACAGGGAAAGACAAAATACATCGAAAGAATAAGGCTATGCACCGACTAATCCTTCTTGCGCTTTTTCCACCATCTTTTAAAGAGCTCCCTTTTTAAAGGAGAAATCCTGTCTACAAAGAGTATTCCCTCTATATGGTCGTATTCGTGCTGGAAGGCTATGGCATGGAGACCAGTTAGCTCTTTCTCAAAAGGTTTTCCTTCAAGGTCATAGGCTCGAATGAAAAGCTTTGCATAACGTTCTACTTTGGCATAGTAACCCGGAATGCTTAGACATCCTTCTTCGTATTCTGTATACCCCTCTGCATTGAGTATTTCAGGGTTTATGTAAACTTCAAGATCTGGCGTACCCTCCTTTTGTTTTATATCCATTATGAAAAATCTTTTGGGTATACCTACCTGATTGGCAGCAAGACCAAGCCCCTTTACTTTATACATGAGTTCAGCCATCTTTTTTATCGTTTCCTTTAAATCCTCATCAAATTTTTCTACAGGAGTAGACTTTTCCCTCAAAACCGGGTCTCCATAAATTCTAAGCTTTAAGTCTTTTTGCATCTTAAGCTTCCCTCCTTACCTTCTTATTGAGTTTAGGACTACACTCAGTGAAGAAAAAACCATCATAAGACCTGCAAATTCTGGTTTAAGGTACAATCCCCATCCACTTAAGGCACCAGCTGCTATGGGGATCCCGAGCAAGTTGTATATAAAAGCCCAGAATAGATTTTGCTTTATCCTATGTGAGGTTTTCTCTGCCAATTGAAAGAAGAGCTTCAAACCTTTTATTCCAGAAAGCAGAACTACATCTCCTATTCTTTTAGATAGGTCAACCCCTTCTCCCATGACAAAGGAAAGATAGGCTTTAGCTAAAGCTGGGGCGTCGTTTAAACCATCGCCCACCATGGCACAGAAACCATGCTCCTTCTCAATCCTTTGAAGATAAGCTAACTTCTCTTCTGGCTTAACTCCACCAACATAATGCTCAATCCCAAGTTCTAAAGCAACTTTTTTTACCCTTTGAGGAGCATCCCCGCTTAAGAGAAAGGTCTTAATCCCTTTGTTTTTAAGATACTCTATCACCTCCTTTGCTTCTCCTCTAATTTTATCCTCAGGAACAAATTCCGCTAAGGTTTCTTCATTTTTTTTGAGGACGATCCTTTCGCCAGTTTCGGTCCTTCCTAAAAAGTAGTCGTCCGCTTTTATCCCATAACCTGGATGCTCTTTCACCTCTTCAAAGGTATACCCCCTTTTTCCTCCCTTTTTCTCGGCAAACTTCGCTATAGCCTTAGAATATGGATGAGAGGAGAGGCTTGCTATGGATAGGGCTAAACTTAAAACCAAATCTTCCTCTTTGTAAGCTTTAAAGGCAACTATCTCAGGTTTTCCTTCAGTTAAGGTTCCGGTCTTATCTAAAATGATGGCTTTGACCTCCTTTGCTCGTTCTAAGGCAGAAGGATTTTTTACTACCACTCCCTTCTTATAGCAACGGATTAATCCTATGCTTAAGGCTAAAGGGATAGCTATACCAAAAGCGCAAGGACAAGATATCACCAAGACGGCAAGGGCAAAATTAAAGCTCCTTAAAGGCTCACCAGAGGTGATATACCAGTAAACAAATACAAAAACTGAGATAAGAATGACAACCTGCACAAAATAGTGAGAAATTTTATCTGCAAGCCTCTGAGATTGAGGCTTGAGCTGTAGAGCATCTTCTATCTGCTTTAGAAGCATAGCAAGAAAGCTCTGATTTACGCCCTTTTCTACTTTCATCGTGGCTGTTCCACTAACCACTAAACTACCAGAGAGAAGCTCTCCGCCTTCTTTCTTTAAAAGTGGTCTACTCTCACCCGTGATGAGAGATTCGTCAACCTCAATTTCCCCCCTTAATACCTTCCCATCAACCGGAACGATTGCTCCCTGTTTAAGTAGGATTACATCACCTGGTAAAAGGTCCCGAACTAAAACCTCCTTTTCTCCTTTAGGGGTTAGGACTATCACTTTGCTTGTCTGAAGGGCAAAAAGCTCCTTTAGAAGGGCTAAAGCCTTACCTTTTGAGCGTTCTTCAAGGTGTTTACCTAACCTCACAAAGGTGATGAGAAAAGCAGAGGTTTCAAAGAAGGGCTCTCCTGGCAAGACTTTAAGCCAAGCTAAAAGGCTGTAAATGTAGGCTGAGGTTGAGCCAAGGCTAACCAAAACATCCATGTTCCCTACCCTTGCCTTTAAAGAATGGTAGGCTGAACGATAGAATTTATAACCTCCTATTGCTTGAACAAAAGTTGCAAGGATTAACTGCAAAAGATGGCTTTGGTGAAAGGGGATAAACATCAAGAACATGATGGTAAGGCTTGAAATGGCACAAAAAATAAGGATTGGTTTTTCATAGCTCTTAGGAGCCCATACTGAAACAACCCTATAACCTAAATCTTCTATTACTCTTTTTATATCCTCTTCTGAGACGAAGTTTGGGTCATATTCAACTAAAACCCGTCCCAGCTCAAAGCTTACGTTTACATTAGAGACACCTTTAAGATTTTTCAGAGATATCTCTATGGCTCTTGCGCAGTTAACACAGGTCATCCCTTCAACGTTCAGTCTTAAACTTTCCATCTTTATTAATTTAGAACTTTTCTGAAAAATTTGAATACTGTTATCCCTCTTCTCATTCCAGGTATTTTCTTTGCCCTATCGAGCAAACCTTAGGAACCTATGGCTCAGTCCAGAGCGAAGCAAAGGACCTCATCAGGCTTTTTTCGTCGCTGTGGCTCCTTAAAGATGTAAACAATGCTTGTAAGAATTTTTAAACAGCCTCTAAAAGCCTCTTGATATTTTAA
>CAZJUD010000030.1:0-5791 GCA_964549125.1 uncultured Caldimicrobium sp. | reverse complement strand
TGTTCTTTGCTTAGGTCCTTCGGGACTTTCGCCCCTGAGGATGTATGGGAGGTCTTTCGGCTAAAACCTAAGCTACACGAAGTATGCCTTGGGTAGCGCCTTAAACCATTTTTTCTTCATCGAATCATGATAGTGCATGAGGTAAAGCTTCAATTAGCTAAGCTTTTACTCTATCCGGATTATGTGATCCCTTTGCGGTGGCAAAAGAATGCCATAGAAAGCCATAGACTGGATACTTTGACCTGCAAGCCCTTTGCTACTTTTTTGGAGGAAGCCTACTTTAAAAGATGAACGTTCCCGATTGATACCCTTTTTAAACCTGCCTTTTTGGCTATTTCAAGAGCTCTAAAGGCAAATTCCTTAGAGGTAAGGGGTAGGTCCCGCATGTAAAAATGAGGATAAAAGGCTAATAGTCTATAAGGTATCTCAGGGTTTAGGCTTGCGATAAACTTAGCTATGCCTTCCACCTCTACCTCATCAATGTATCCTGGAACAAGAAGTGTGCTTGCAGTGAGCAATGGCACACCTTCCCTATGAGTAAAATACCGAGCAACCTCGGCAAAATTTTCTAATATGACCTCGTTTCCGTAACCCGTTAAAGCAAGATGAACCTCTTTGCTATAAGCTTTTAGGTCAAACTTGATGATGCCGCCAGACTCCAAAGAAAGCTCAACAACCCTCTTCAAAAATCTTTTAGAAAATAGTCCGTTAGTCTCCCAGCATATCCTTAATCTCTTTTTTGCTTTGAGTGCCTTCTCGCTAAATTTCAAAGCAAAATGGACTTGCGGTGATGGGTCTCCACCAAAGAAGCAAACGCAAGAGACCCTCTCGGTCAAGGCAGAAAGCATCGTCTCTCCACTTACCCATTTGCTCGAATAGGTTAGCTCCCTGAAATGCCAGTTCTGACAGTAAAGACAGTTTAGATTGCAGGCATGAAAAAAGACGGCAAGGTTGTAATTACCTCTTTCTTCTTTGCTACTTCCAGGGCAAATCCAGTCTGCTACGCAGTTTGTCGGTAAAGGGTCAAGATACCAGGAAACTTTGGCATACCTTGCATCAAGACCTAAGACTACACCCTTCTTAACCCTCTTTAGCCCGCAGTAGCCATCCCCTCCTTCAGGAATTTTACAACTTAAGGCGCAAAGAGAACAAGTTTTTCCGCCTTCATCTTTAGGAATAGATTTGGGGAGTCTAAAAGCTGACCTTGATTCTTCATGTGCCCTCTTTACATGGGGCAAAGCCTCATCAGTCCTAAACCGTAAACATTCTAAACAAACACCAAGAAAGCCCGAAATTAGCTGACCTTCCTTTTTGCAAACACGACAAGCTTTTTGGGGCATCAATAAAATAATAAGACAGATGAAGTTAGCATAGAATAGGGTATCAAAGTATCTAAAATATCGTGGTAAAATACAAATTGGGGCAAGAGGAAAACCTAAAAAGGGCAAACAACTGTTTGCACCTTCATAAACTTTGGAGGGCTAAAGGATGGATTGGAAGGAAACGCTTAAGCTTCCACAGACAAGCTTCCCGATGAAGGCAAACCTTGCTGAAAGGGAACCAAGCTTTATCGAATTCTGGGAAAAGAATAAAATCTACGAGAAGATGCTTGAGAAAAGGGCAAACTCTCCCATCTTTATCCTTCATGACGGTCCACCCTACGCAAATGGACACATCCACCTTGGGACGGCTTTAAATAAGGTCTTAAAAGACATCATCGTTAAGAGCAAATCCATGGCTGGGTTCTACGTTCCTTATGTTCCAGGATGGGACTGCCATGGACTTCCCATTGAGCTCAACGTAGAAAAGGAGCTTGGAGTAAAGAGGGGGGAGCTTCCACCGCTTGTCATAAGAGAGAACTGTCGAAGATACGCTGAACGCTTTATTACCATTCAAAGGGATGAATTCCGCCGCCTTGGGGTCTTTGCCTTTTGGGATAAGCCCTACCTTACTATGAGCCCAGAGTATGAAGCAGTTATAGCAAGAGAATTTTTACGCTTTTTAACATCCGGGCAAGTGTACAGGAGAAAAAAGCCGGTTTTCTGGTGTCCGACCTGTGTTACCGCCCTTGCCGAGGCTGAGGTTGAATACGAAGAAAAGACTTCACCTTCTATCTATGTTAAATTTCCATTGAGCCCTGAAACGAAAAGTTTTTTGGAAAAAGAGCTAAGCCTTGAACTACCGGAGAAGAGCTATGCCCTTATTTGGACGACAACGCCTTGGACCCTTCCTGCGAACTTAGCCTTAGCCCTTCATCCTGAGTATGACTATGTCCTCATTCGGTGGAAGGAAGAGGACGAGGTATATCTTGTGGCTGAGGGCAGGGTTTCTGCCCTATGCGCCATCCTTGGGAAGGACCTCCCGGAGGTCTTGGCTAAGGTTTCAGGAAAGGAATTAGAAAAAAAGACAGCTCTTCACCCCTTCTATGAAAGGGAAAGCCTTTTTATCCTTGCTGAGTTTGTAACCCTTGACACAGGAACGGGTATAGTTCATATTGCGCCCGGTCACGGTGAGGAAGACTATCAGGTGGGGCTAAAGTATGACCTTCCTGTTTATGTGCCCGTCGATGAGGAAGGAAAGTTTTATAAAGATGTACCCTTAGTTTCCGGTCTCGATATCTATAAGGCAAACGAGATAATAATTTCTGAGCTAAAAGAAAAGGGGCATCTTTTGCATCATGAAAAGGTTAGCCATAGCTATCCCCACTGTTGGAGATGCAAAAAACCCGTCATCTTTCGTGCAGAGTATCAATGGTTCATCTCCATGGAAGCCAAGGGATTGAGGCAAAAGGCTCTTCAAAGCTTAAAAGATGTTAAATTTATTCCCCATTGGGGTAGAAACCGGTTGACCTCAATGCTTGAAGTAAGACCGGATTGGTGTATATCGCGTCAGAGGGTTTGGGGTGTTCCCATCACCGTTTTTAAGTGCAAATCCTGCGGAGAGATCCTGCAAGAGATGTCTTACTACGAAAAGGTGCTGAAGATCTTTGAGGATAAAGGATGCGACCCATGGTTTGTTGAACCTGCAGAAAATCTTTTACCAGAAGGAACGGTCTGTCCAGCCTGCGGAGGTAAAGAGTTTGATAAGGAAAAGGACATACTTGATGTTTGGTTTGACTCTGGGGTTTCCTTTGCTGGAGTGCTTGAAAGAAGACCTGAGCTTAGGTTTCCGGCAGACCTATACCTTGAAGGGTCTGACCAGCATAGAGGCTGGTTTCAGAGCTCTCTGATATGCTCCGTTGGAACAAGGGGGGTTCCACCTTACAAAGCCATCCTTACCCATGGGTTTGTTGTTGATGGCCAAGGAAGAAAGATGTCAAAAAGCCTTGGAAATGTAATCCATCCTCAGGACCTCATCAAAAAGTACGGGGCAGAGATCGTGAGGCTTTGGGTCTCAGCAGAGGACTATCGAGACGACATTAAAATATCCCAAGAGATAATCGATAGGCTCGTCGAAACCTACCGGAAGATCAGGAACACCTGCAGGTTTCTCATCGGAAATCTTTATGACTTTATCCCTGAAAAAGATTTAGTGCCCTTTGAGAAGCTTCCGCCCTTTGAAAGGTATATCCTTCATAGATTAACGAAGATGATAGAACGGGTAAAGAAGGCTTATGAGGATTTTGAGTTTCATATCGTGACCTATGAGCTACATAGATTTTGCGTTGTTGAGCTTTCTTCCCTCATCATCGACATAAACAGGGACTACCTCTACTGCGAAGCTCAAAATAGCCCAAAAAGAAGGGCAACTCAAACGGTTTTTTACTATGCCTTAGATAGTCTTGTTAAGCTTATGGCTCCTATCCTTTCCTTTACCGCTGAGGATATTTGGCAGAACCTTCCCTATCCAAGAAAAGAAGAGTCTGTATTTTTAACAGATTTCCCGGACTACGCTTTCACCATTTCAAGGGAGGAAGAAGAACACTGGGAGAAGGTCTTAGCATTAAGGGAAGAATTCTTGAAGGCTCTTGAGATAGCAAGGAAGGATAAAAAGATCATCGGAAACTCCCTTTCTGCTGAGTGCTATGTTGTTTCACCAGAGGACTTAAAGGAATATCTTACTGACAAAGCCTTTTGGGAATACTTCTTGATGATAGCAAGGTTTGAGGTTGGGGAAGAGTTTGAAGAGACCTTCCCCGTTGAGTATAGGTCAGAAGAGTTTCCGGGTCTTATCATCTACGTTAAGGAAACCTCTTATGGAAAATGCGAGAGGTGTTGGCAGAGAAGACCGGAAGTTGGAAGCTTACGAATTAAAGACCTTTGCTCAAGGTGCCTTGAGGTAGTCCAAAGCGAGTTCGGACTATGAGAAACTTTTATTTAACCGCAAGCTTTGTATTTATTCTTGACCGTTTAACTAAATATTTGGTTCTTTTAGCCGATTATCAAAGGATAGAGCTTTTACCTTTTTTGGCTCTCGTTAAAGTTTGGAATAGGGGGGTTGCCTTAGGACTTTTTAGCTCTGCGGATTCGGCAAACTTCATTTTTACGATGGCAACAGCCCTTGCCCTTGGGTTTATCTTTTATATGAGCAAGAAAGCAGAGGGATTTGAAAGGGTTGGTTTCGGTTTAATTTGGGGAGGAGCCTTGGGGAACCTGGTTGACAGGATAGTTTTCGGGGGTGTTTTGGATTTTATCGACCTTCATGCGGGAAGCTTGCACTGGCCTGCCTTTAACGTTGCCGACCTTGGCATAACCATTGGAGTTGCAGTTTTTGCCTTTACCTACTTTAAGAAGAAAGCTTAAGGGATGTTTCTTAGATTAGTTCCTTACCGAACTTACGCAAGGCTTATCTTTTCCTACAGAGCAAGGGATTTGCTTGAGTTTTTTCCCACGATACTAAAAGATGTCCTTCCTCCACTTGATTCAAACCTCTTTCAAGTTGAGGGACGAATAGAAAAGCTTAACGAACTTCTTTTTAAGTATAAAGAACATTTTAGTAGAGACCTTGGGGCAGCACCCCCACCCTTTTCCATCCTGATTACTAAAGAAAGAGATAGGCTCCTTGCTTTGCTTGGGACGACAGGGGGTCTAAAAAAACCTTTAAGACCAGGAAAGGTTTATGTAGAAGAGGGACTCGAAGGTAAGGTTGAAGAGGAGTTAAAGAGGGCAAACCTTCATTTTAGGCTTGAAAAATGGGGGGACCTTTTTGAGCTAAAGCTTCCGGCAACCATTGACCAAAAGCTTTACCTTCCCTTTAAGGACCTTTTTCTCATCCCAAACGATAAGAGATGTTTTTTCTGCGGTGCATACCAGCATGGCACATCAGACTGCCCTGGACTTAATGAAAGAGAACCTCAGCAAACCTTCTACAGGATGCTAACCCTTTCACCTTGGGCAATAGCTGAGGAAGTAAGCAAAGCTATCTTCGGAGAAGATAACAGAGAAGCCCTAAACTACTTTTACACTCGATACTTTTTCAACTTTCCAGCTTTTCTGAAGATAATCTTTTACCGCGCAGGGGAGATAAACTCCTTTTCTCAGGTTCCTCTTCATCTACCAACTCCGGTAAGGGGTGGAGACCTTGGACTTGGGCTTGAAGAACTAATGG
Organism: uncultured Caldimicrobium sp.; assembly: GCA_964549125.1. Classification (GTDB taxonomy): domain Bacteria; phylum Desulfobacterota; class Thermodesulfobacteria; order Thermodesulfobacteriales; family Thermodesulfobacteriaceae; genus WYEG01. Next base: position 244 of record CAZJUD010000030.1, on the reverse strand, counting down.
CTGGAAGGTTGGATACGGCGGAGAAAAGATTCTCTGAAGTTGAAGAAGGAGACTTTAGGAGGGAGCTTGGCTTAGCCTTTGTGCAGATCTTGCAGGAAGAATTTCCGAAGGCTATCTACTTTGTTGAAAATGCCCTAAGCCTCGTTAAAAACGCTTTTCTTCGTGGCTATTTAAATTATCTAAAAGGGGCTATCTATTTCCAGCTTGGGGAAAGGGCTTTAGCAGAAGAAAGCTTCCAAGAAGC
>CAZJUD010000029.1:0-2984 GCA_964549125.1 uncultured Caldimicrobium sp. | reverse complement strand
AGTTTGAGTTTGAAGATCCTCCGACTGAGCCTTGTGTTTATCTTTATAAGGGAAAAAGGTAGAAGTTCTTTATGAGGCTCTCCTCCATTAGGCATATAAAAGTCTATGACTAACGTTAGCTGTGAACCGCGGGCTTAAACCGAACCAATTAGAATAATCACTAGTAAGGGACCCTACCTGAAATCCCAACCTATTCTTTAATTTTAAATTTGTGCAAAAATTCTCATATAGGTTTTACTTTTACATATACCCCTTAGCTTAAAATTTATGTTAAACAGACTAAAGTCTATCCTTTTTCCTGAAAACATAGGAGAGGTTAGATGGGATCTGTTTCAAATTGAGAGGGTTAAAAAGTTTTTCTACAACCGAAAAAACTTTGCTTATATCAGAACCTTTGGGGACATCGTTTTTATTTTTATAATTTTTTACGGTCTGTTTGGTCCCCAATCTAAAGACAAAAATCCAGTTATATTTTTAACCTGGGGAATCTGGTGGACATCCGTCGTGTTTTCTTGGTTTTTTCTCGGTAGAATGTGGTGTGCCTTCTGCCCTTTTCCTGGCGTGGCAAGGCTATTTCAAAAATTAAACCTTACTTTGAGAAAAGAACCTCCTAATTGGCTAAAAAAATATGGCATCCACTTAGCCACTACCTTCTTTTTTATCATCATCTGGCTTGAAACTGTGACCCCCTTAACTCATGTCCCTCGATATAGTGCTTTGCTCATCCTTGCAGTAGTTGCTTTTGCGGGCTTTTTCGGAATTTTATACAAAAACTATGCTTGGTGCAGATACCTTTGTCCTTTAGGTAGAATAACGGGGGTCTCAGCTACCATGGCTTTAATTGAGTTTCGTCCTGATTACAGTGTATGTAAGGGCTGTAAAGGCGCATACTGTAAAAAATCATCTCCTACCATCACTCCTTGCCCAGTTTATCTGGGTGCTATCTCTGTGCAGAATAACCTAAATTGTTTTATCTGTGGACATTGTCTTCTCCTCTGTCCCTACGATTCTCCGAGGGTTTACTTACGACACCCCTTAAAAGAAGTTATCTCAAATAAAGGAAAAGGTATTACTTGCTCATACATCGTTCCCTTTCTTATTGGTTCCCAAATCTCAAGGTTTTTAGTGGAATCTCCTTCTTGGGAGGCTTTTTTAAGTCAGCTCTATTTAGATGAGAAGATAGCTTTTACATTGCTTTTTCTTTCCCTTTCCTTTGCTATTTTAATGCTTTCTCGTTTAACTATTCTTATTCTTGGAGTCTTTGAAGACCCAATCTTTGGTAGGTTTAACTTAGCAATAGCAAGCCTAATTCCTCTTGCCTTTACCGGAGAGCTAATCTATCGTTTAAAGTATTTTTTACAAGAATTAGATGATTTCGTTAAAACATTGGGTTATCTACTTGAATTTTCTTTTCTTCAAACTTTAGCCTTAGAAATTCCTAATATTTATATATTAGTAGTTAATTATTTTCTTTTATTTATCAGTCTTTTGGGCATGCTTTACATTGTATATTACTTTTATGCTAAAGAATTTGAAAAAGAAATACCATTAAAAAATTTTTCTGCCATATTAATTTTAGACCTTTGTCTTTTCTTCATTTATTTCAAGGTTATACCTCTTTCTTTATCCTAAGCTCAAAATATAGCACCCTTAGCCGGAGCCCTAAGCATTGCGAAGGGGCAGCGAAGGGCCTCCCCGAGGTCCTTCGGGCCTTACGGCCCTCAGGACGAGCTTTCTTAAGGCACAAAGCGAAAGGATGATGACGTCCAAGATGCTGGGACTTCTTTTAAATTTTCTCTGTTATCTACTCTGGTATACGCTTTCTACGACGGAGACCGTTCCTCTTGGTCCGAAAGCACGAACGATTATGGAGTAGACATAGGGTTGACTTGCCTTGATGGCTGGGTCTATTTCAACAACAGGGCTTAGGCCAAAGCCTGCTTGAGCAATACCAATTAGGCAGATGGTAGCGTTAGCAACAAAGAACCCTCTTTCTTCAGTCAGGTGGAATTTTATTTCACCATTGCAACAAAGAGTGTCTCCAGGCTGAAGTGGATTTGGGCAATTTCCTCTCTCTAACCCCTTGAAGTAATCTTTATCAATGTAAGAAGCTATAAGTTCTACGGTCCCTGAGGCTGCTTCTCTAAGTGTAGCATAGGTCTTGATAGGAAATATTAAGCCATACATTCGCTGATAGGCAAGATATAAACCTCCAACAAGGATAAGCCCTATAAGACTAAATATCAGGGTTAAAAAAAGAGATACCCCCCTTTGTCTTTGCTTAGGAATTTTCTTTTTCATTGTGTAGCCCAGCCTTTAAGATTTGGTAGGGATATTTCTTCTTCAATAACTTTAAAGGGATAAAAGTAGTAAGAATCATCTGAAGGGAGACGAGTTTCTCCACACCTTTCTGAGTATTGCGGAAATTCATACCTTATGGACCCTCTACTACCTGCTTGAACGATAAGGCACACTCTCAACCCTGAAAGATCTTGAAGGGAAGTAGGAAGGGAGGTCTGTGGTTGGCCCTGTTTATCAATAAACAGTATCTTTAAATCATATACGCAGGACACGAGTGGCTGATTGTTATCCTTGGTCTCTAACTGAAGAGTCTGATTTTGTAAGTCAGGATGACAGAACTTATCAGGGGTAGAATCAGATTTTAAATAGAGCTTAACCCTAAAATCCCTGGGATAGTTTCCATCAAGATAGAAGGAAACGGTGGATGGATAAGAGGCAGTGTTGTTGCAGTTTGAAATTCCAAGGTTAATCCTGTTGCTGTCTAAAAAGATACAATTTTTACGCCTGGGAGGTGGCGAGCAGTTTCCTCCAAACCTATTCTTTGCGGAAGTAGAATTAATAGGGTTGCCAGTACCATCAACTATCCACCAGCAGCCAGCCCACTTTGTCTGGCGGCTTGCTAAGGATAAGTAGCAAAGATAGGTGCTGTTTCCACTGATTACCGAGGTGTCATCGCAGCTTTC
>CAZJUD010000028.1:0-2162 GCA_964549125.1 uncultured Caldimicrobium sp. | reverse complement strand
GCCTGTCGTATCAACGATTTGGCTAAACTCAGCTGAAGTGACCTCCCCTATGCCTCCAAACCTTAGAGTTCCATAAAGAAAAGCACCTTTGTATCTCCCGTCACCACGAGTATCTTTGGCTGGGTCGGCAAGGGCTATTAGGATCTCATAGGTAGAGGGGTCATCCCCACGGTCAACGTAAGCCTTGAGTTCAATCTTTTCGCCAAGGCTGTTGTAAACCTCCCATTCAAATACCCAATCGTAGCTACCATCTCGTAGGGGCCTTGCAGGATCAAGGGTGTAGTCGTATTTTTCAAGTAAGGTCTCTGCGTTCACAGGTCTCAATGAACTTAGGTTTAACTGCGAAGTAATGATGCTTGTTGCTTTTGCGCGCATAACTTTGGGAATGAGATTAGGATTGAGTTCTGTAAGGTCTGCTCTTTCGGCATCTGGTTTTGCCCCGACTACAAAGAACCCTGCCGTATTCTGGAGGGTAAAGTGCTCTTCATCAGCCTCGTTGACGATAAACTGTCCATCCCTGGTGAAAAAGATGTTCCCTTTTCCGTCTGAGAGCACAAAAAAGCCACGCCCAAGTATAGCCAGGTCTGTAGGGATGTCGGTCGTTCTTATTCCACCTTGAGCAAAGAGCCATCTGGTTCCCTTAGGTTCAGTCCCATAACCTGATCCGTGAGTAAAAACCTCACCGACAACCGCTCTCATAACATTGGCAAATTCGTATCTTCCAGCTTTGTGCCCAGTGGTATTAAGATTAGTAACGTTATCGGCAATGACATTCATAGCCTGTGAATCACAAAACAGTCCTGAATAACCGACAAACATAGTCCCGAAAAGACCCATCTTTCTACCTCCAAACGACTTCTTTTATGTCTTCATAACTTAAGGTCAAAGTCTCGTTGACCTTAAGCTTTGCCTTTCCGTTCTCAAAGGTAACCGAAGTAACCCTACCTACGACCATAGGGGTAACCGGCTTAGCCGAAGATTCATCTCCCACCAAAAGGCTAATCTGATAGTTACCATCTGGGACTTCGTTACCATCATTATCCCTTCCATCCCATTCGACCTTATGCTCACCCTCTGTGAGGTTGTGAAGGACTAAATTTTTCACAATCTTCCCCGATGAGTCTCTGATGATTACTGTGGCTTTGTTTGCAGGCTCCGATAGCTCAAAGCTTGCCCCGAGGAATCTGCCTCCTTCAACCCTTCCAACCCTACCCTCGACTTTAACCATCTTCCCAACCAAGTTTCCGACGTTGTTAAGCTCCATTGCCCGAACAAACTTGAGAAGATTTTCAAAAGACTCGTTTAGCTTACTCAACTGGTCAACCTGGTTGAAGGCGGCAAGCTGTAGCGCCATCTCATGGTTTTCTATGGGCCTCATCGGGTCTTGATACTGAAGCTGAGTGACGAAAAGCTTTACAAAGTCCTCTCTTTCTAAAACCTTTTTAGGTATTCTCGTTAAGTTTGCTGGCTGATCAACCTTCTCTTGAACCTTGCTAACCATTAGGACCCCCCTTAAACGATGTAGTAGTATCTGCCTTTGCTGTTGATTAAAGTTTCCTCCTTAGGCAACCCCTTAGTTAGAAGCCTGCCATCATTCTTAACCGATAACCTGTCTCTATTCTCTTTTGATTGCCCATCTCCATGGTATGGAAGATTTGCATCACCTGAAGTAAGGGTAAAGACAAGCTCTTTTACCTTAAGCCCAAGCTCCTCAAGATGGGTCTTTATGACCGGAGCCTCCCTCAAGATATCCTGATAGGCTTGTGGATTTTCCACCTTCCCTATCACTGAAACCTCACCCTTTTCCACTCGCACCTCAATGTCCACATGCCCAAGCTCCGGTGGAAATAGCTCAATCCTTGCTTTCTGCTCTCCCTGAGGCTGGACCTCAAGCACAAGATTACGCACAAAATCTGGAAGTTCCCTCAAGATTACCTTAGGTGCTGATGAAGAATGTGCTTGAGCATTGGGAGATGATTGCATAGCTATGTTGAAAGGAGACTCTTCAGTTTGGGTAGGTGGGACAAAAAAGTTCCCCCTTTCCGAGCCCTTTGAGTCAAACTTTTCAATCAACTCTTTCAAGAAGCTTCTTATTTCCTTAGGCTCCTTTTCTCCTTCTAAAACATTGGTTAATATAGTTTTTACTTCATGATGCCCAGCGT
>CAZJUD010000027.1:0-4440 GCA_964549125.1 uncultured Caldimicrobium sp. | reverse complement strand
ATGCCCGTCCTGCCTAAGGGACTTTGCTTATGCGATAACCTTCTTTGCCAAGGCAAGGACTCCGAGAGAGGCTAAAGAGAAGCCTTAACTTATCCTGTATGGCCACAACTTCTCCTGAAAGATTTAGCCAAATTGCCCCTTATGGAAAATCAAATCATACGTTACATAGCTTTTGCCACAGGCTTTGGCTTCGGAGATAAACACAGCCTCAACTGGAAAAGGGAAAGCAAATGGGTTTTAAAGGATGAAAAAGATATGCCTATAGAGTATAATTGATATTTCATAATGGAGCGTTTGGACATAGCTCTTTTTTACTTGATAAATCATACTCGTTCTCCCATATTTGACGCCCTCTTGCCCTTTTTTACCAGCTGGTATCCCTTTTTGCTCTTTCTTTTTGTCTTTTTTGTAGTCCTTTTTCGGTATGCACAAAGGAAAAACAAAGGTCTTTTAGCCCTTGCTATTTTCTTCTTTATCTTAGGCTATGGCATTTCAGATTTTAGCTGTAGCCGCATCTTGAAACCCCTCTTTGGAAGGGAGCGTCCCTTCGCAACTCTTGAAAAGGTCTACTACTATACTCCCCAAAAAAATTTCGTCTTTCTTGAAAAACCTCTAAACAAGGAAACGCGCTCCTTTCCCTCATGCCATGCCGCAAACGCTGCCTTTTTAACGATTTATACCTTTATACTCCGCAGGCAAACCTTACTTCTAACTTTACCAACTGCTCTTCTTATCGGTCTTTCAAGGGTCTACTTAGGCCATCATTTCCCTTTTGATGTGTTGGGAGGTTTCTTTTTTGGTAGCATATTAGGATTAGTTTTAGGAAGGTTGGTAGAAAGGTATGAGCGTTTCGTCTAATAGAGGCTTCCTTGAGTTTTTGGTAAGTAAAGAAGGCTTTTTTCTATGGTTGTACAGCCTTTTTCTCCTTCTTTATCTTGGAGAGTTAAAACTTCCTCTTTCCTACGACGAGGCATACTATTGGGACTGGTCGAGGATCCTTGACGTTGGCTACTACAGCAAACCACCTATGATTGCTTGGATCATTGCCCTAACAACCAATCTTTTTGGTGATACGGAGTTTGGTGTAAGGATAGGGGCAGTTTTTCTTCGTATCCTGAGCCTTCTTTTTGTCATGTATTTCTTTTTTAGATACTTTGACAGGTTTAGAATGAGGCTTAGCCTTTTTACCTTTTGCTTTACTCCCATCCTCACCATCTATAGCTTTATCATGACCATCGACCCACCTCTATTTTTCTTCTGGATAGCAAGCCTTTTCTTTGGTGCTTACTTTTTAGAAAAGAGAAATACCCTTTCAGCGACTTTGTTGGGCTTTTCCATCGGTCTTGGGCTTTTAGCCAAGCAAACCATGCTTGCTTTCCCTGCTTTGTTCCTCTTCTACCTCTTTCTCTTTGAACGGGATTTGCTCAAAACAAAGCAGACTTTAGTCTGGATTTTGCTTTCTTTTGTTTTAGTTTCCTTAAACCTTTGGTGGAACTTTAAGCACGGCTTAGTCATGGTTAAGCATACAGAGGAACACTTCTCAAGGTATTTCCCTGCTCTTGAAGATTTGTCAACATTCTTTGCAGGAATATTTTTCCTCTATGGACCTCTCCTTGTAGCCCTATTTTTTTACTTTTCCTTTCGCTACGCTAAGGTTTTAGGAAGATTTTTTAGAAGAAAGACTATTCCCATACCAGAGGATAAACTTTTTCAATTTAAGCTGATAAACTTTTTATACATCCTTTCCTTTTTACCCCTTTTGGTTTTACTTCCTTTAAGCCTTATCCTTAAGATGAATGTAAACTGGGTTGCTCCTTTTTTTCTTTCAGCCTTTTTTTTCACCATAGCTTTAGCCACAACAAGGCAGCTTTATATTAGACTTCTCCTTCTAAACCTTATCGTCTGTTTCTTTTTCTCTTTGGCTATCCTTACCCTACCAAAAAAGCCTGACTTGTTTGGTAAGAAGGTAGCAACCTCTCTTTTCAAATTTTACGGAGGTAAGGAGCTTGCAAAGGCTGTGGAGAAGTATTATCAGAAGGACCTTCCTCTTTTGACCTCAGGAAGGGAATCGGCAAGCTGGCTTGCCTTTTACCTTAAGGAAAAGCCTAAGGTTTATGTGGTTAAAGAAGGAAAGGAGCCTGAAAATCAGTATCACATCTGGAGGGATGCTGAGACGTTAAAAGGAAAAGAGGTTCTTTTAGTGAAGAAATGGGCGGATAAACCGACTTATCTTGCCAATCCTCAACATCTTGAAACGGTAGAGTATGAGTTTTATGGTAAAAAAAGGGTATACAGCATTTGGAGAGGGGTTTATGTAGGTGTAGACAAATGAGCTTCTACTGTCAAGAGTGTGGATATAAGGCTTTGAAATGGCTTGGGAGGTGCCCTTCCTGCGGTAGTTTTGATAGCTTCGTAGAAGAAAAGGAGCCTTCCTTAAGTTCTAAAAGGGCTCGCAAGTCTTCTACAGCAAAGCCTAAGGTTTTCCCTTTAGCAGAGGTTGTTAGCCAAAAAAGGGAAAGGGTTTTAACCGGGATCTCCGAGCTTGATCATGTGTTAGGAGGGGGCATTATGCCCTCATCTTTTATCCTCCTTGGCGGAGACCCAGGCATCGGAAAGTCAACTCTTCTTACCCAGCTTGCCGGCCTTTTAACTGATAAAGGTTTTCGGGTTATCTATCTTTCTGCTGAGGAATCTCCAGAGCAGGTGAGGCTTCGAGCAGAGCGCCTTGGCGTAAACCTAAACTTTTACTTCTGTCAAGAGACAAACTTGAGCCTCCTTCCTGAACTCATAGATGAAATTAATCCTCAATTCCTCTTCGTAGACTCTATTCAAACAGTATTCCTTGAGGAGCTTTCAAGTTCTCCTGGTAGCGTTTCTCAGGTGCGGGAGTGTGCAAACCTCCTCATGCGTCTTGCTAAGGAAAGGGGCATAACTGTATGGACTATCGGGCATATCACTAAAGAGGGGCTGATAGCGGGACCAAAGGTCCTTGAGCATCTGGTAGATGTGGTCTTGTATCTTGAAGGGGAAAAGGAAAGCGAATACCGACTTCTCCGGTCGGTGAAAAATCGCTTCGGTTCGGTGAATGAAGTAGGAGTTTTTATCATGACTGAAAAGGGGTTGCTACCCCATCAGGACTACGAAGACCTCTTTTTGCCAAGGGGTGGTGGAGCAGTCTTTTGTGCCCTTGAAGGCACAAGACCTCTTCTTGTTGAGGTGCAAGCCCTCTCCATCAAGACCTTCTTAGCCATCCCAAGAAGACAAGCCGTAGGGATAGACCACGTAAGGCTTACGCTTCTTTGTGCCATCCTTGAGAGGACACTCGGTCTTCCCTTAAGGGAGCAAGATGTATTCGTAAAGGTTGCAGGAGGTCTTACTCTTCGTGACCCGGCATCGGACCTTGCGGTAGCGGTTGCCATCCTCTCATCCTATCTTGATAAGCCCCTGCCTGAGGGCACAGTCTACCTTGGTGAAATAGGACTTAAGGGCGAAATTAAACCAGTCTTAAACCTTCTACAGAGGCTAAAGGAAGCAGAAAAAAAGGGCTTTACTCAAGCCTTCCTTGCCGATTATCGCGGACATGAAATCAAAAGCTCCATGAATTTAATAAAAATTAGGCATCTTTATGACCTTATGGAAAAACTCTTTGTAGGTGCTTGATGATAGAGACTTTGGTTAACCTTTGGAACGATAGGGAGTTTATAAGGAAAATAGCTGAAGAAAACCCCTATTTAGGAGCCCTTCTTTATGTCTTTCTGCAAGCTCTTCAGGTCGTCGTTGCCCCTCTGCCTGGTGAGGCAGGGCTTGTAGCAGGCTTTATCTTCGGGGCAAAGCTTGGTTTTATCCTTCATCTAACAGGAACTGCTATCGGCTCAAGCCTTGCCTATATGATTGCCCGGTTTCTTAGGAAACGGTTTGAGAACCGCCTAAAAGATAGCACCCTGCTTCTCAGGGTCAAAAGATTGGTTGAGCGAGCTGGTATGCTCGGTCTTTTTTTAGCCTACCTTATCCCTGGTTTCCCAAAGGATGTGCTGAACTATGTCCTTGGACTTTTAAAAATTTCCTACCTAAGTTTTATTACCGCAAACGTTTTAGGTCGGGCTCCAGTCTCCTTTCTCATGGCATTACAAGGGGACTTAATCTTTGAGGGCAATCCTAAAAAGATACTCATTGCCCTTGCCTTTACCCTTTTCGTCTTCTTCATCTTCTTTTTTCTTAAGAAGCGTTTAGAAAGACACCTTTTCCTCCCTTAATCCTTGGGGGATATTAAATAGAGATTACTACTCAGATGTCTTGAGCTTAAGTAAGACCTTTGTCGTTACTATTTTGAAATGTCACATTTTATTCCTATTTTAAAATGTCACATCATTAAAATGACCTCCTATAAAACCAATAGGAGGTCTGCTTCATGGGAAAAGCTCTATTCTCGGCCTCGAAGAC
>CAZJUD010000026.1:0-11995 GCA_964549125.1 uncultured Caldimicrobium sp. | reverse complement strand
CCCAAAACCCTAAAGAAATTTATTCAGAAACAGGACTAATCGATAAAAATCCGCCTAAAGAACCATCTAACGAAATGACCAACAAGCAAAAAGGAAAAAAAAGAAAAAGTACGGTCCAAAAATGTAGGCTTCCATTCGGAACCCCTTAGTCCTGAAGCTCCCTCCTGTCTCCTTGAGCATCCTGACTTTTTTCCTGACAACCCGAGTATTTTTTACCCCCTGAGCATTTTTTGCCCTCCTGAGCATTTTTTTATCACCCTGAGCATTTTTCTGTCGTGGATTGTTATTGCCACCGTAGCCCCTGTTTATCCAGCAGAGGTTTTATTCACAGGGGCCTCTGACCCAAAAGAAAAGGTTATAGCCCCTTACATAGAATTACTTAACAAGGCAAAAAAAGTTGTAGAGGAAAAGGGGTTGTTAGCTAAAACTCTATTAGAGGAAGGAGATGAGCCCTTTGAAAGGATCGTAGATGTTGCTTACGCTGATAACTGCGACCTTATAGTGATGGGGAGGGGTGGAAGCAAGCTTAAAAGAATATTCTTAGGCAGCACGACGGCAAGGGTGATTGGCTACAGCCCGGTTGATGTTTTGGTGATCCCGTTTGGGAAAGGACTTGGCTGGGAGAGAATCTTGGTTGCCGTTGATGGCTCATCTTACTCTGAAAGAGCCTTTGAAAAGGCTTTAAAGTTAGCTAATGAGCATGAAAGCGAGCTAATTATTTTATCTGTAGTAGATTATCCCCCCGAATACTTTGCCGAAGCCCCACAGGTAATAGAAAAGGAGATTTCAAAAAGGGTTGACTACCTATCAAAGCTTGAGGAAAGGTGTAATAAGTATGGGGTTAAGGCAAGAAAATTCCTTAAAGAGGGGGCTGCAGAAGAAAAGATCGTTGAGACTGCCGAAGAAACCTCTTCTCAGCTCATCGTTTTAGGCACCTACGGAAGAAAGGGGATAAAAAGGCTTCTTATGGGAAGCACTACGGAGAGGGTCTTGTCAGAGGGTATTTGCCCTGTTCTGGTAGTGAAATAGTAGAAAGTTATTTGTTCAAAAAATTCTCGATGTAGGCTTTATATCCCAAATTATCAAGTTTTTCAGCCTTTTCTTCAACCTTTTTCTTCATTTCTTCTCTGTATTCCTTTAGCTTTCTTGCCAAGTTTTCATCTGATGTGGCTAAGATGGCAATAGCAAGCAGGGCAGCATTTTCTGCTCCGTTTATGGCAACGGTAGCAACGGGAATTCCTGAAGGCATCTGCACAATGGAAAGTAAAGAATCAAGTCCGTTAAGGGATGAAGTTTTAATAGGAACACCGATTACGGGAAGAGTAGTAAGGGCTGCAACAACTCCAGGTAGATGAGCAGCTCCGCCAGCACCGGCAATGATAACCTTTGCCCCCTTGGCTATAGCTTCTTTGACCAATCTTTCAACCCTCTCAGGAGTCCTATGGGCAGAAGCAACAGTCATATAATATGAAACGCCAAATTTTTCTAAAATTTCAGCAGCCTTTTTCATTATTGGAAGGTCAGAGTCGCTTCCCATGAGGATCAAAACCATGATTCCCTCCAACTAATTTTTTTATATTTTAACATAGAAAAAGGGAATTGAAAGCTTCATGGGAAGTCATTAATCTATTGCAAAGTTTTCACTTTTAAATATAATGCAACAAATTGCAACAATTCCTTATTATCTAAGGAGGGGTTATGGTAAGGAGAGAGTTTTTAGCCTTCTTTGCGGTTGGGTTGGTTCTATGTATCATCAGTTTTGCCTTTGGTGGGGAAGCTCAACTCCCTACCAATTCAACCTTGCCTTGGTGGGCTTGGCCATTGATTTTGTTTGTATTGACTTTCATCTTAGGTATAGTTGCCGTATTAGGTGGAGTAGGAGGAGGTGTTCTATTTGTTCCCATCGTTGGAGGGTTCTTTCCCTTTAATCTTGACTTTGTAAGAGGCGCAGGACTTTTCGTTGCCTTAACTGGGGCATTAGCTGCAGGTCCTGGGCTTTTAAGGCGGGGACTTGCTGATCTTCGGCTTGCCATTCCTTTAGCATTGATAGCATCATCTAGCGCCATAGTGGGCGCAATGATTGGTCTTGCTCTACCTAAAAATGTGGTCAACACTTTACTCGGGCTAACTATATTAGGAATAGTTTTCATCATGTTAAAGGCTAAAAAAAGTGAATTTCCGGAGGTTAAAGAAGCAGACGCCATTGCCAAAGCCCTTGGGATAGGTGGAGTATATGTAGAGCCAAGCTTGGGGAAGGAAATAAAATGGACAGTTCATCGGACCCCTATAGCTATTGGAATGTTTATTATCATAGGCGTTATGGCTGGGATGTTTGGGTTAGGTGCAGGATGGGCAAATGTTCCGGTTTTAAACCTGCTGATGGGTGTCCCTCTTAAAGTTGCCGTATCAACGAGTAAATTTTTGCTCTCCATTACTGACACCTCAGCTGCTTTTATCTATCTAAACAGCGGGGCTATTAGTCCTATGATTGTCGTTCCTTCGATAGTTGGAATTATGCTTGGAAGCATAGTTGGTGTAAGAATTCTTGCTGTGGCTAAACCAAAGGTAATTAGAATAGTTGTTCTGGCTTTATTGCTCTTTTCTGGACTTAGAGCTCTGTTAAAAGGGCTTGGAATCTGGAATTAAAAAATTAAAAGGAGGTATAAACATGGCGAACTTAAAACCAACTGAAGACCAATTAGCCTATGCAAACCTTTTGGACATCGGAATGAAGGTCGGTCTTGCCGGGTTGTTTATAGCCTTTGTTATTTATGTATTTCAAATTTTACCTCCCTATGTCCCGATAAATGAATTGCCTGCCATGTGGAAATTAAATCTTCATGAGTATTTGGAAACTACTAAGATTAAACAGGGTTGGTTTTGGATTACCATGCTTAGGTATGGTGATTTTCTAACCTTTTTACCCATATGTTTTTTAGCTTTTGTAACCATCTTTTGTTTTCTTAGAGTAATTCCCATTTATCTTAAAAAGGGAGACAAACTGTATGCTTTTTTAGCCCTTCTTCAAGCTTTAATTCTACTTTTAGCAGCCTCCGGAATCCTTAAGGTTGGACATTAAGCTCGTAACTCCTAAAAAACAAACCCCTTGAGTGAAACTCAAACTCAAGGGGTCCTCTAACTCAAACGGAGTATTCATACGGTAGTTTAAAATAAAAATTATAGGCAAAAGATAGCAGCATAACCATAAAATTTTAGAAACTTCTGAAAAATTCCCTCTTGACAAAAATAAAAGGTTTATTATTAAGAGTAGAAAAATTAAAGTTTTAAAAGGAGGTGCCTATGAATAAGGCAGAATTGGTGAAGCGTATGGCTGAGATTGCTGGAACTACCAAGGTTAACGCTGAGAAGCTTCTTGATGCCTTCATGCAGGCAGTAGAAGAAGCCTTAGCCAAAGGGGACAAGGTTGTCCTTGTTGGGTTCGGAAGCTTTCAAGTCGTAACCAGGGCTGAAAGAGAAGGTAGAAACCCTAAAACCGGTCAACCTCTAAAGATACCCGCAAAGAAGGTACCAAAGTTCGTTCCCGGAAAGAAGCTCGAAGAAGCAGCAGCTAAGGCAAAGTAATCAATTCAAAGAATTAAAACAACCTATGGGCGCAAGGCTGCGCCCCTAACCTATTTATAGAGGCTTATATTTTAAGCTTTCTTCTCGATTTTCCCTCTTTACCTTTACGATCAAATCTTCCTTATCATTAAGAAAGGTAAGGATCAACCTTAAGTCTCTTACCTTTTTGACCCTCCTATTGTTTATCTCCAAAATAACATCTTCTTTCTTTAGTCCTATTTTTTCAGCAAGAGAACCTGGTTTTACCTCCTTAATTAAAAGCCCCTCCTTTACTTCTTCCAAGATAACACCAAGCTGTGGTGTTCGGTTTATTTTAAACTCAGGCGGATAAAAAAGATAATCTGCAACCTCAGGGGAGAAGAAAGGCACATCTCCTAAGATTATGCTTAGAAGCGGTTGCTTAATCCTTTTTTTAAGAGCAAAGTATAGACCCCAGCGGTTTAGGATATGTCCTTTGCCAACAAGGACAACAGCCTTGTAGGCTGGATTTTTGAAAAGAAATTCTGCTAAGGTTTCAGCCATGGCTTCATCCCTTAAGACTTGAGCTTGATAGAATCGCTCGAAAGTACTTCCATTTTCCGCAAACTTGTGCTGATAGTAAACATTTTCGAGATATCTTTTATAACCGATAGGAAAGTTGAAATCTGTTTCTGGTAGCTCCTTAGTTTCCTTATCAGTCAAAGCTTGAAGCCCCTGCTTATGGGCTTTGCTTACAATTTCCTTAGGCAAGTCAAGGGCAAGCATTTTGACTTTGTTTTCCCTTGCCCAAAGAAATATATCTCTGTATAGCCTCCAATCGTAGCCCCAGCGGTCAAAGTATTCTATTGCCCTTAAAAATGCCTCCTCGGAGAGTTTTCCGTTTATAAAATCATCAAGCTCTCGCTGGAACGGTCTTTGCACCATTTCTACCCCGATGACAAGCTTTGGATACCGTTGATGAAGCCTTTTTATCAACTCAAGTTGAAATTTGTGATGAGAAGGGTCCTCATGCTCCTCACCAATGAGTATAATCCGTGAGGAAAGTAGATGAGGAATTGCTTCATCGAGGGAGGTAAGAAACTGAGGTTTCAGACCATAAGCAGTATTGCTTTTTAAGGTTATACCAGAAATTGGTTCTGATTTTTTTATACTCTTAATTTTTCCTTTTGTGATTTGGACCTCTTCAGCGGTCTTCCAGTTCGCATAGACCTCTAATGCCTTGGTTAAGTCTGACCTTGTTTCAGTCTTTGCAAAGGCTACTGTATGTAACGGAGATGTGGGATGGGGGAGAAACTTTGCATAAAAGCCCTTTTGGGTAAGGTCAATAGAGTAATTTGATGGTGCTTGATGAAGAAAGAGTAGGTTTTCTTTTGTTAAAAAGAGGTCTAATTTATCTTCACCGTAAAGTATTTTTACGTTGGGGTTTCTATCCCTCAAAAAGTTAAGTAGGGGCTGATAAAGTGGAAGAAGTCCTTTGTCTGGAAGTACTACTGTAAGGGGCTTTAGGATTAGAATTTCCATGTTTCTTGGGACCTCTTCAAGGGAAAGCATTCGATAGAGCTTATAATTAGGGTCAAGGTGGATAACGGTAGTATCCTTGGGCACATCAAGGGTTATTCTCTCCTCTTTGCCTAAAACCTTTAACCGTGTGAACAAGCCTTGTGATGAGGAGGTTTTAACTTCAAGTTCATAAGGAGAAATGAAGTTGTTTGTAATAAGGTAAAGCTCAATCTGATGACCAGAAGTTCGGGAGGATGAAGCCTCGTAATGAGCAGGTGAGGAGTCAGATTGACTAAGAGGGAAAGAATTCTTGTAAATGTTTAACTGAGCTTTGATTTCCTTAGGGGGTAAAACCTTGATTTCACCCTGAGGAAAGTTCGCCTCTAAGCGATACTTTTTAAAAAAATCTCCTGTAGAAATCTTTTGGCTCAAAAACTCCATGGCTGAAACCTTAAACCCTGACTCACCAACACTTTGAGCAAACTCAAAGACCCTGTAGAAAGAATAGGCTCTTTCATCCTGAGAAAGTAAAAGCCTTCTCCTTAATTCCATTGGATTAGTGGTCAATTCATGCTCACCAAGATAGATAGCTAATCCCTTAATGAGGGTTTGAGATAAAAGCTGGCGTCCGTATGATAGTTCATGCTCTAAGACAAGGGTTATTATGGCTTGAGGGCTGTATTCTTTGTTTACAGTAAGAAGAATGAGCCCAGGTAGGATTTGCTCTTCAAGCCCGTAGGTTAGGTAGATGTTCGGGAAGCTAAAGCTTACATACGCTATCTTATCAACCAGCTTGTTTAAACCATTTTTAAGGTCAACAAGCGGCCCTCTATACCTTTCAGTAATTAAAAAGTTCAGGTTTAAGCTTCCTGCGCTAACTTGCTCTATAGCATAGGGACCAATGATGAGAGGTGGAAGGATACTTACGGGTGATTTGTGGATATACTTGAGAAGTAGAAGACCACCCTCAAGGGATTCTTGGGAATAGTCAGCAGGAAAAAAAGCCTTAACGGGTGTTCCCAGTCCCTTGGGACCTTGACGAAGAGGCAGAGAAATCTTCAATTCAAAGGTGAAGGGAGTGTTTGCTAAGTAAGGAAAGGGAGTAGGGAGATACTCTCCCTCAAGCAGGGCACGAAGGGTAAACTCCCTTTCAAAGCTAAGCTCAAGCGAGCTTTCAGCAGAAAAAGGGAAAAAGCTTAAAAGGTATTCCTTTATCCCTTCTTGCATTTGATGCAGGGCGTTTTTTGCAGAAATTCCCGTAATCCTTGCCTTAGAGAGATTAATAATGTAAAGCTTCTTCTCAAAAAACTTGAAAGTTGCCCTTCCAACGATGACTCGCTTATCAAGGTCTAAGCTAACTTCGTAGAATATTTGAGGAGGCGTTGCCGCAAAGACCTTTGTTACGCTAAAGGAAAACGAAAGCCTTTCAGGATTTAACGATAAGATAATTAGACTTATGATTAAAAGGGTTTTGAAAATTGCCGAAAAGCCTTTATAATGCACTAAGAAAGTTTAACCATCAATTGACAAGTTGGCAAGCTATGGGAAAGGTGCGAGTTTTGGTGCTTTGGGGTTACGGTATAAACTGTGAGGTCGAGACAGCCTATGCCTTCAAAGTTTGCGGAGCATCACCAGAAATAGTCCATTTATCTGAGGTATTCTCCGGTGAGGTTAGGATTACGGATTACCATATTCTTGCCTTCCCTGGAGGTTTTCTTGACGGAGACCACCTGGGTGCTGCCCAAGCCTGCGCTCATCGGTTTAGAACGATTAAGATTAAAGGAGAATACTCCCTTTGGGATGACTTGATGAAATTCTTAGACCAAGGGGGACTTATCATTGGAATTTGCAACGGATTTCAACTTCTTGTTAAGATGGGGCTTCTACCCGGTGGAGAATACCTTGGGCAAAGGGTCGCTACCCTAACCTACAACGATTCCGGAAGGTTTGAGGATAGATGGGTCCTTCTTAAGGTAGAAAGGGATACTCCTTGCGTCTTCTTGAGGGGGCTTGACGAGCTCTACTTACCTGTAAGGCATGGAGAGGGTAAATTTTTAACCGAAAGAGAAGAAATTTTGAAAAAGCTTGAGGAAAGAGGGCAATTATCCCTAAGATATATCCACCCTGAGACTAAAGAGCCAACCCTTGAGTATCCCTACAACCCTAATGGATCGCCTCTTGGGGTTGCCGGAGTATGCGACCCAACTGGAAGGGTCTTTGGGCTTATGCCCCATCCTGAAGCCTTCAATCACTTTACTAACCACCCAAGATGGACAGCCCTTAAAACAAAGACAGCTCAAGGGCTACTAATCTTCCAGAATGCAGTCGACTGGGCAAGAAGTAACCTCCTATAAACTTTTAGCCCAAAGAATAAAAACCCTTTTAAGCCTCCTTAAGTCCCCTATCGGACTAACCATAATTATGCTCATTCTTCTCTCCTTTGGTTTAATTTTTTGTTTTTCTCCACAGGCTCTAAACTATCTTCAGCATAAATTCAACCAAAGATTTGTCTTCTTTTCCCTTTCTGAACCCTTTCTTGCCATGCTAAAATTTAGCGTTGTTTGTTTAATCATATTATTTTTTCCGTTGCTTTGGCTTGGGTTAATCTCTACCTTAGATGCCCTCCTTTCCCTGCCCAAAAAACTTTTTCTCCTTTTTTTTATCTTTGGGGTAAGCCTTTTTTATATTGGCGTTCTATTTGCCTACTTTGTCATTCTACCCTATGGGGTTCAGTTCTTGCTTTCCTTTCAAACTGAGGATATAAAGCCTGCGATTAGCCTTAAACATTTTGCCAACTTCTTTGGCTTTTTCCTTCTCCTCTTTGGATCAATCTTTGAAGTCCCTTTGATGATGGTCGTTCTTACTATGATAAAGATTTTAAACCCTTACAAGTTAAGTAATTACCGGAAAGAAATCTTCTTTTTTATCGTCCTTTTCTCCGCCGTAATCACTCCAACTCCAGATGCCATAAACATGAGCCTCTTAGCATTTCCGCTTTATCTGCTTTTTGAGATAGGGCTTTTCTTGTCTAAAAGGCTTTCTCGAGATAGATGAAAATGGTCCTATTCATTTGCCGGGGAGCCGGTCATAGCTTCAGCAAGAGCAGCTGCCTTCTCTGGCGGCATAGCGGCTAATATGCTTGCAACCTGTGAGCTTTTGAGTTGACTCAAAATCTTGACTGCCGTTACTTGGTCCATGTTCATAAGCTGTTGAGCAGCCTTTGATGGTCGCATCTCCGCATAGCTTTTTACTAATAGCATAAAACGCTCATCCTGGATGCCTTTTAGCTCCTGAAGTTTAGCCTCAGCGCTATTGATTAGCTCCTTGAGGGCTACTATCTGCTCCTGGGTCCTCTTTTCTAAAAGCAAAAGCTCCTCCCTTTTGGCTAAAAGTTCTCTCTTTTCAGCCTCTATAGCTTCCTTTTCCTGCAAAAGAGAAGCCCTAATTTCCTCAAAGCATCCTATGTCAGTTGAAGTTTCCTTTTGTGGAATTGAACCTCCAGACATCTCTGCCCCGGCATAGAAGGCTAATAAAAGGGCTTTAAGAAAAAAAAGTCCAATTATTACCAGAAAAATCTTTTCTATTCTTTTCATATTTTTTCTTCAAAGCCTTTTCTAAGCAGCGCTAATTCATCAAGCTCGCGGTACAATCTTTTGAGCTCCTTCTCCCTCTGTCTCAACACTTCCCTTTCTTTCAACCTTTCAAATAGTCTTCTTTCTTTATGCCTTTCAAGAAGCTCTTCCTCAATTCTTGTCAACTCCTGGTATCCAGCTTTTAATTTCTTTTCGGCAATTTTTTCATACTCTAAAAGACTATCCCTTATCCTTATTAAATCTTGAAGTTCCCCTGCCTTAAAAAGACGGCTCTCAGTAAAAACTTGAGAAACTTCCCTTCTCTCTTCTACAAGCTCTTCATACTCTTTTTTTAAAGTTCTTAAAATCTCCAACATTTGGTTCCTACGCAAAATCTCCCTTTCTTCTTGAATTCTTTTTATTCGGGCAAGTAGGTCTAAGAGTCTAATTCGCATTGGCTAAAATCCTTCTTAAAAGTTCAACGGAGGTTTGAAAATCGTAAGATTCATCTACGCCTTGTCTTAAAAAGGCTTGTAGGTCTTTAATCAAGGCTAAAGCTAAATCTATATCTGGGTTTGACCCCTTCACATAGGCTCCGATGTTTATTAAGTCTTCAGCCCGGCGGTAGGTGGCTAAAATTTGGAGCGCTTTAAAGTATAGGTCAAGATGCTCCTTTGGGACGATATCCTTCATTACCCTGGATACGCTTGCCAGAACATCGATGGCTGGATAATGGCCCTGGTGGGCTAAGTCCCTTGAGAGCACGATGTGTCCGTCAACGATGCTCCTTACGGCGTCGGCAATGGGGTCGTTCATGTCGTCCCCTTCTACTAAGACAGTATAGACCCCAGTTATGCTTCCTGAGTTTAGCTTTGGTCCTGCCCTTTCAAGTAGCTTGGGCAGTAAGGCAAACACCGAGGGGGTATACCCTCTTGCCGTTGGCGGCTCGCCGGTTGCAAGTCCTATCTCCCGTTGAGCCATACAAAACCGCGTTAAAGAATCCATGAGTAAAAGGACATCTAAGCCCTTATCCCGAAAGTATTCTGCAAGGGAGGCAGCGTAAAAGGCTGCTCTTACTCGAAGAGAAGGTGGCTCATCTGAGGTAGCAACCACGACGACTGACCTCCTTAGACCCTCCTCTCCAAGGTCGCGCTCCAAAAACTCCCTTACTTCTCTACCCCTTTCTCCGATTAGGGCTATGACGTTTACATCTGCTTTGGTATACCGAGCGATCATACCAAGGAGAGTGCTTTTCCCAACACCTGACCCAGCCATGATAGCAACCCTTTGTCCTTTACCGACGGTCAAGAAGGCGTTAATAGCTTTAATTCCAACATCAAGAACCTTTTCAATCCTTGCCCGTTCAAGGGGACGCAAGGGCTCACCATGTAGGGGATAGAAGGAGCTTGGTAAGGGATCTGGCTTATCGTCAAGTGGTTGCCCAAGGGCTGAAACTACTCTACCCAAAAAATCTTCTCCCACAGGAACTCCACTTTGCCCTAAAGGATAAACCCTTGCCCCAGCAGAAATACCCTTCAACTCCCCAAGAGGAGTAAGAATTAACTTTTCATCCTTAAAGCCAACCACCTCAGCTAAGACCTTCGTATCCCTTGCACAAACCTCGCAGAGGTCACCTATCCTTAAGTAAGGACCTGTTGACTCCATCGTCAACCCAAGGACCTTGGTGATAAAACCATAAACCTCAAAAGGGATGATTTTTTGCACTCTACTATAGATGGGCGTTAAATCTTTAACTTTCATCTTTAAGCTTTGCCAAAACCTGTCTCATCCTTGCTTCCATGGTTGCATCGATTATTCCCGTCGCTGAACTAAGAATAACCCCCCCTGGAGTTAAGTTTGGGTCTTCCTCAAACTCAAGCTGATAAGTTGGTGGCAGAGAATCAAGATGCCCCTTAATTAAAGCAAAATCTTCTGGATTTATCCTTACCTTTACCTTCAACCCCTCAGCAACAAAATTAAGGCACTCTCTGATTAGATTAAGGAGCGCCTCCTCGTCAAGCTTCGGCTTACTAAAAAGAACCCTTTCTGCTATCAACATAGCTAAGCTCAAGACCTCTTTATCAAGGTTTAGAACTAAGGCCTTAGCCTCCTTGTCAAGCCTTTCTATAAGATTTTTAAACCTTTCAACCTCAGCCTTTAAAAGATTTTTAAGGCGACTTCGCTCTCCTTCAAGTTCAGACTGAGCCTGAGCTTTTCCCTCCTCGTAGCCTTTCTCTTTACCTTCTGAAAAACCCTCCCGAAAGCCCTCTTCAAAACCAAGCTTTTTTCCCTCTTCATATCCCTTAGAAAAGCCTTCTTGATAGGCAAGCCTTTTTATCCTATCAATATCCTTTTGAGTGAGGTTGAGCTCATCCTTTTTTTCTTCGGACCCTTTTTGGGGTTCGTTATGCGTTGTGGCTATACTCTTCTCGGTTTGAAGGTTTAACTCTTCAAGATTGTAAGAAAGGAATCGAGCCTGTACTTTTTTAAGAATTTTTTTAGACAAATTCTTCTTCTCCGCGGGATAGGACTATTTTTCCTTCCTGTTCAAGCTTCTTTGCCACCCGGATGATGTTCATCTGAGCCTTTTCAACCTCAGTTATCCTTACAGGTCCCATCATCTCAAGCTCTTCCTTAAGGAGGTCAGCTGCACGTTTACTCATGTTCCTAAAGAATTTTTCTTTAAGCTCTGGAGGAGCACCTTTCAACGCAAGCTTTAAGTCGTCTGTAGAAATCTCACGTAAAATGGCTTGGATGGCAAAGTCGTCCACCTTGAGAAAATCTTCAAAGGTAAAGAGATATTTTCTTATTTCTTCGGCAAGTTGAGCGTTTTCATCCTCGATCTCGGTAAGGAGCTCATCTTCAAGCTCACGTCCAGCATGGGAAAGTATCTCTGCTGCCTTCTCTGGTCCACCCATCTTTTTCCCAAGGGCTCCACCCACAGATTTTAGCTCCTCTTCTAAAGCGTCGCTTATCTCTTTAACTATTTCCGGGTCAACCTTATCAAGAAGGGCAATCCTTAAAAGCACCTCAGACCTTATCTTTTCAGGCAGAAGAGCTAAAACTTGACCGCTTAGCTCGGGTTCTAAATGGACAAGGATTATTGCGATGGTTTGTGGATGTTCGCTTGCCAAAAAATTGGCTATAGTCTTTGGGTCAAGCTTTTTAAGTTTTTTAAAGGTGTCAGGACCAATCTCTTTTTTTATTTCTTCATAAATCTGTTTACCCTTCTCTCCATAAGCCTCTATCAGGGCTTTTTTCAAAAATTCATCAGGAGAAAGGTTGAGGTTAGAAATGAGGTCCTTAACTTCAATGTTTGCCTCTTCAAGAACCTTCTTTGCCACCTCAATGGGTATAAAATC
>CAZJUD010000025.1:0-5147 GCA_964549125.1 uncultured Caldimicrobium sp. | reverse complement strand
TAAGTCAATTGTAGAAGCACCCGGCAGTGTGGTCATTCAAAAAGTTATAACATGTAAGGGCGATTCAAGGATAATAAAAACATATGGTAGTTTAAAATACCATTATATTTGTCTTGACAAGCTTGAAGTTTGTGTTTTATTTTAAGTGGTAAAAAAATTTACTATTAAAGAATATTTATCGGAAAAGTAGTATACGAAGGTGTTGTAGAAGCTCTAAAAAAGCAGAAGGGCTTGAAAAGAGAGAATCAAAAACTACTTAGGGTAAATTTAGGGGGAAAGGATGGCAAGCATTAAGGCTTTTGTTTCCTGGAGCGGAGGGAAAGATAGTGCCTTAGCTTGCTATCGAGCTATCAAGGAAGGAATTCATGTTTGCTATCTCCTTAACATGCTGCGAGAAGACGGGACAAAGTCTCGCTCTCATGGTTTGACAAGAGAGATCCTCGTTGCTCAGGCTGAAGCAATGGGTATTCCCATTCTTCAAAAAAGGGCAAACTGGGGAAGCTATGAAAAAGCCTTTAAAGAAGCCGTATCGGAGCTAAAAGCTCAGGGCATAAATGCAGGCGTCTTTGGCGACATAGATGTTGAAGAGCATAAAGCCTGGATTGAAAGGGTCTGTAGTGGGCTTGAGGTTAAACCCTTCCTTCCTCTTTGGCTTTTGGGTAGGGAAGGCTTGATGAAGGAGTTTATAAACGCTGGTTTTAAAGCCGTTGTTTGTGCAGTAAATGCCTCTTTTCTTGGTCCAGAATGGCTTGGCAGAGAAGTAAACTATGATTTTCTTGAGGAGCTAAAAAAATTAGGAACCGTTGACCTTTGCGGCGAAAAAGGAGAATATCATACCTTTGTCTACGACGGACCTCTTTTTAAGCATCCCGTGAAATTTACCTTGGGAAAAGTTTATAGCCAAAATAACAAATTTTTTATTGAAGTTCAAAGGGGGTAAAGCAATGATTGATCTTAAGGTTCAACCACTTAAAAAGGAGTATCTTGATCTTGCCTGGAAAAGGTTAAACAATCTGACAAAGCCTGTTGGAAGCTTAGGGAAGCTTGAAGAGATTGCCGCAAGGCTTGTAGCTATGTATGAAAATCCTATGCCAGAGATCAAGGGCAAGGCGATTTTTGTTTTTGCCTCAGACCATGGAGTAGCAGAAGAGGGAGTATCAGCTTATCCCAAAGAAGTCACAGCACAAATGGTCTTTAACTTCCTTCGAGGTGGTGCAGGAATAAACGTTTTAGCAAGGCATGCCGGTGCGGATGTAGTGGTGGTTGATGTCGGCGTTGATTATAACTTTGGTAAGCTTAAAGAGTTAGTAGATAGAAAGGTCGTTTACGGTTCAAGAAACATGACAAAGGGTCCTGCTCTAACAAGGGAAGAAGCTCTGAAATGCATAGAAATCGGAAGGGAATTGGTTAGAGAGTATCATCAGAGGGGATACAATCTCTTTGGCACTGGAGACATGGGAATCGGTAATACCACCCCATCTTCTGCCATAGTATCCGTCATAACTGGCTATCCTGTAGAAGAAGTCACAGGGAAAGGCACAGGGATTGACGATGAAACCTATCAAAGGAAGATTAAGGTAATAAAACAGGCAATAATGTTAAATAAGCCTGATCCCAAAGACCCAATAGATGTTCTTTCCAAGGTTGGAGGTCCTGAGATTGGAGCCATAGCTGGGGTAGTGTTAGGGTGTGCTGAGCTAAGAGTCCCGGTTGTTGTGGATGGTTTTATCTCTACTGCAGGGGCGTTAATAGCTTATGCCTTAGAGCCAACCGTCAAAGATTACATCTTTTCAGCACACAATTCAGCGGAAAAGGGACACAAAGTAGCTTTAGACTATATGGGTTTAGACCCTATCTTACACTTAAACTTAAGACTTGGGGAAGGGACAGGGGCTGCCCTTGCTATGACCATAATTGAAGCTTCTTTAAAGATCTACAAAGAAATGGCAACCTTTGAAGAAGCTGGAGTAAGTAAAGGAGCCGACCAAAAAAATGTTTAAACATTTCTTATGCGCCCTATCCTTCTTAACCATTATACCTGTCAGACAAAATAACCTTACCTTAAAAGATCTTCAAGTTTCTATCATCTTCTATCCTCTCGTTGGATTTCTTGAAGGAATTTTCCTCATTTTTATAACTCATTTGTTTAGTTTGTATTTCACTTCTTTTATGCTTTCTTTTCTCGCAATTCTTTCTCTTTTTTTTATAAGAGGTATTTTCCACATAGACGGACTTGCTGACACATTTGATGCCTTGTTTTATAAAGGGACGGGAGATAGTGAACATGATAGACTTCGTCGTTTTGAGATTATGAAGGATAGTACGGTTGGAGTTGGCGGTGTTTCTGCCTTGATTTTAATTATACTCGCTAAACTTCTTATTTTTAATGAAGTCATTTCTCAAGCTAAAAATTTTTTACTCTTACTTTCTTTCACTCTCTCGAGGTTCGTGATCATAATTCTTATGCGCTACAGTAAACCTGCAAGAAACACGGGACTTGGGGCTATATTTGTTGGTAAAATAACTAATAAACTACTCATTTTTTCTTCTGTTTTACCTATCGCTTTAATTTTATATTTTACAGCTAAAAAATTCATTCTTATTCCCTTTTCTTTTTTGTTCACTGTTCTTTTTGTATGGTATTTAAAACAACTATTTGAAAGGAAATTTGGCGGAATAACTGGGGACAACTTAGGAACCACGGTTGAACTTACTGAAGTTTTTTTTCCTTTCATTTATCTTTTTAGTGAAAGATTATGGCAAAGTATTTAATGGTTCAAGGCACATCCTCAGGATGTGGGAAGAGCCTTCTTGTTACAGCCCTTTGTAGGCTTGCTATGGAAAAGGGATTAAAGGTAACTCCTTTTAAAGCTCAAAATATGAGCCTACAAAGCTACGTCACGGATGAAGGAGCAGAAATAGGAATGGCTCAAGCAATTCAAGCCATCGCTTCAGGCATATCCCCTTCCCTACATCACAACCCCATTCTCTTAAAACCAGCAGGAGAACAGGGTATTCAGGTTATAGTTCATGGCAAGCTCTACAAGACCCTAAGCTCTGAAGACCTTTTCATAGAAAAAAGAAAACTTTGGACTGCTGTTGAAACCTCTCTAACCTATTTAGCAACCCAGTTTGAGCTTATTATTTTGGAAGGTGCAGGAAGTCCAGCAGAAATCAACCTTCTTGAGCATGATATTGTGAACATGAAGGTAGCTCAATTCCTTAACGCACCTGTGATATTAGTAGGAGACATTGACAGAGGCGGAGTCTTTGCCTCCCTTTACGGTACAGTTAAGCTGCTCGATGAATTTAATTCTTATATAAAAGGATTTATTATCAATAAATTTCGTGGCAAATTGGACATACTTTATCCTGGGATAAAAAAACTTGTGTCACTTCTTGATAAACCCTGTTTAGGTGTGATACCTTACCTTTCAGAGCCAGGAATTGCGGATGAGGATGGACTTTCTCAAAAATTGCAGGATGAAGGGCTTATTCAGGTTGAAAAACCGATAAAAATAACAGTTTTAAAGCTTAAGCACATTTCGAACTTTAGTGATTTTGATCCTTTGAGATTTGAACCCGATGTGGAGTTAGTTTTTTCTACAAGGTTGGAAGATCTAACAACTGCGGACATCATAATTCTTCCGGGGTCTAAAAAAACAGTTGATGATTTAATGTTCTTAAAAAATCAAGGAATAGGAAGAAAATTAGAGGAGCTTGCCAAGAGGGATGATGTGGAAATTATCGGAATTTGTGGTGGTTTTCAAATGTTGGGGGAAAGGATTTTAGACCCAGATGGTGTAGAAAGTCCTTATAAGGAAGTTGAAGGATTATCATTACTTCCTGCCTATACTGTTTATCATCCAGAAAAAATAACTTCAAGAGTAGAAGGCTATCTACTTTCTGACCCTACGATTAAAATTTCTGGGTATGAAATACACAAAGGAATTACTATAGGTGATATGAACTTATTCAAGATTTGGCGTAAACCAACTGGTGAATGTTTGGTTGATGGTATCATCAATGGTAATGTATGGGGAACTTATCTTCATGGTGTATTTGAAAATGACCATTTTAGAAGATGGCTTATAAATAGACATCGCGTTAAAAAGGGTCTTGCTCCACTTGATAAAACTTTTTCCTGGAGGGAAATTCAGGAAAGGCATATAGTTAATTTAGCTAAGATAGTAGAACAACATGTAAACGTTGATGAAATTTGGAAGATAGCGGGTGTATGAAAGTCTTCTATGTTGATAATTTAATAATAATCTTTTCGTTTATTCTTGACCTGTTAATAGGTGATCCCGCAAAGTATCATCCTATCTCTGGCATAGGTATGTTAATCGAAAAAATAGAAAGTTTGTTAAGAAGGTTACGTTTAAACGGAAAATTTGGAGGGATATTACTATTTATCTTCGTATGTTCTACAGCTTTTTTCATATCCATTTTATTTGTTAAACTAATTATCACTCTTTCAACAAAATATCAAGCTTTTTATTATTTTGTTTTTATAATTTTAATTCTTATTAGTAGTCTATTTCTTT
This sequence comes from uncultured Caldimicrobium sp., assembly GCA_964549125.1. GTDB lineage: Bacteria > Desulfobacterota > Thermodesulfobacteria > Thermodesulfobacteriales > Thermodesulfobacteriaceae > WYEG01. Next base: position 600 of record CAZJUD010000025.1, on the reverse strand, counting down.
CTCTAAGAGGGTTAATTTCTGTTTCATCTAAAGTAGAAAGATTGTTATCAGAAAACAAACTTTCTGAGGCAAGACTTGCTTTAAAGGCCCTTGTTGGAAGAGATACTGAAAAACTTAATCCTAAACAAATTAGAATTGCGGTAGTAGAGAGTCTTTCTGAGAATCTCTCAGATGCGGTGATTGCTCCTCTAACCTATTTTCTTATAGGAGGATTCCCCTTTCTTGTTTTGTATAAGACGGTAAACACCTTGGATTCTATGGTTGGTTACAAAAATGAGAAGTATAAAGACTTTGGATGGTTTTCTGCCCGTATGGATGACCTTTTTAATTTTATACCTGCAAGGATTACGGGAATCATGATTGTTTTGGCTACTCTTTTTCTATTTGGAATGAAAAGAGCTAAAGATGCCTTTAAAATTATGCTAAGAGATGGGAGAAAACATCTTAGCCCTAACAGCGGAATACCAGAAGCAGCAATGGCAGGCGCCTTGGGAATAAGGGTTGGTGGACCAAACTATTACAACGGTATTCTTGTTGAAAAACCCTATATAGGTGAAGAAAAAGAATTTAGAAACGATGTGATTAAATTGGCTCAAAAGA
>CAZJUD010000024.1:0-9433 GCA_964549125.1 uncultured Caldimicrobium sp. | reverse complement strand
CTATACCAGTAAGCACCTCGGAGCAAAGACTCGTTTTGCAAGAAGGCAAACCCAACTTGCAACCGGCGAGCTTACCCATCGTTTGACTGAAGCTTTACGAGGAGTTAAAGAGCTTAAACTTTTCCCTTCTCAAGAACTTGTCTTTACCCTCTTTGAAATGGAGCTAAAGCGTGCCTTTCGGTATGCGGTAAAGATCACGAAATACCGCGAAGCCTCAAAAAGCATCGTAGATGTCATGAACGGTATCGGAGGGGCCTTGGTCATCTCCTACGGAGGTTATCTCATCATCAAAGGAAGCCTTGACCCGGGGTCTTTTCTTTCGGTTCTTACAGCAATCCTTCTTGTTTACAATCCGTTAAGGAAGCTTGCCAGAGCCTACACCGGCTTAAAGGAAGCCCAAGGAGCTTGGTCAAGGATAGAGGAGGTTTTAAGCCTTCCCGAAGAAAAGGCTGAAGGTAAAAGTCCGCAAGTTCTTCAAAGGGGCTTTGAGCTAAGGAATGTTTCTTTTAGGTATGATGAAGTCCTTCCCTTTGCTCTTAGCGAGGTTTCAACAAGCATACCAGCAAAGAAGATGGTTGCCCTCGTTGGTCCAAGCGGCTCAGGCAAGACTACCCTTATCCATCTTCTTTTAAGGTTTTATCAGCCAACCTCTGGGGAAATTTTTTTAGATGGTGAGGGAATAAACAACTTTAACCTTAAGGAATACAGGAACCTTTTTGGCGTAGTCCTTCAAGAGCCTTTCCTTTTTAACCTCAGCATTTTAGACAACTTGCTTTTAGCTAATCCCTCGGCAAGCTTTGAGGAAGTTGTTTCAGCCTGCGAGCTTGCAAAGGCACATGAGTTCATCTTAAAACTTCCTAAGGGTTATCATACCGTGCTTGGAGAAGAAGGGATAAACCTTTCCGGAGGTGAAAGGCAAAGGCTTGCCTTGGCGAGGATATTCTTGCGAAAGCCACCCATCATAATCCTTGATGAGGCAACAAGCCAGCTTGATGCCATAACCGAAGTGGCGATAGAAGCTGCCCTTAAAAGGCTAAGGGGTGAGGCGACGATCATCGTCATTGCCCATAGGCTTTCAACGATTATCAAAGCAGATAAGATCATTCTTCTTGATAGGGGAAGGGTCGTTGCCGAGGGAAGGCATGATGAGCTCTTAAAGGCGGAAAAGCTTTACCAAAACCTCTATCAAAGCTTTATGAGGCAAGAGGTATGATAACGGTTATTTTAGCCTGCGGAGGAAGGGGCGAACGCTTTGGAGGCGAGTTGCCTAAACAGTTTCTTCCTCTTGGCAGTCTCCCTGTCTACCTTCATTCGCTCTTTCTTTTTGAAAAGCATCCAAAGATTGACAAAATTGTTATTGTTTGCCCAGAGGATTTTGTAGGAAGGGTTGAAGAAGAGGTAAAAAGATATGGTCTAACTAAGGTTTTTTCCATTGCTTACGGTGGTAGAACAAGACAAGAGTCAGTTTTTAACGGAGTTAAAGCTTCACCGGTTGAGACCCAATACTTTTTAGTTCATGATGCCGTAAGACCTTGCCTAAGCCAAAGTTTACTTAACCGGGTGATAGAAGGAATGCTTGAGAAAGGGGCAGTCATACCCGTTATCCCCTGTCGTGATGCCTTGGTGAAAATAGAAGAAGAGCGAGTGCTTACTCCAGTTGATAGGTCCTCTGTTTATCTTGTTCAGACACCTCAGGGCATGAAGGCAGAGTATTTGAGGGCATGTCTTGACAGGGCAGAGAAAGAAGGGAAGGTTTTCCCTGACGAAGGGAGCCTTCTACATTTCTATGGCTTTGAAGTTTTTACGGTTCTTGGCGAGATAACAAACCTCAAGATCACCTATCCTCAAGATTTTGAGCTTGCAGAAATCATCATAAAGGGTAAAATGAGGCGGATAATTCTTTGACCTACCATGGATCTAAGACTTCTCACCATCCCAACGGAAAAACCAGAAGAGTTTTTATCCTTTTGTAAAAAGGACCTTGGTTTAAGCTCAAATTCTGCTTTTAAGCTTTATTATTTAAGCTTCTTTATAGTTTCCCTTGCAGATACCCCGATATTCAAATTTCTTGAACGGCTTCCGGCAAACGCAAAGTTTGATGAGCTAAAAAAGAATAATTACCTCCTCTCCATGCCTGTTAGCACCATAAGAAACCTTTTCGTAGAGCATCTTGACCTTAAATTTACGAAAAACCTTTATCTTTATTTGCAAGAAGTTTTACCTTCAGAGTTTTTTAGGGGTTGTGAGCCAAAGCATGCAGTCATCTCTTCGCAGGACGTTAAGGTTCGCTTGCTTACTCAAGATGAAAAGAAGGAACTTTCTCCTCCAATTAAAGTTAAGCACCTTCATTTTACCTTTGAGCTAACAGGAACCTGTGAAGAAATAATAAAGCTCTTACCAAGCTTAAGCCTCTATGTCTTGAAAAGGAAACAAAATCTTTATTATGTTTTCTTTTCCGTATCGGTTGCGGAGTTTATAGTTCTTTCAAACACCTTGAGGGGGGTTAAAGGGCTTTCGGAAAGAATAGAAAAGGTCCTTCAGGAGCTAAAGAGCTTAGTTCCTGATTGTTTTGGTTAGACTTTGAATAAAGTTTAAATAAAGGGGGTAAGCATGGGGCTTAATCTTACGCAGAAAATCATCTCTGAACATCTTGTTTCTGGCAAGATGACACCAGGAGAAGAGATAGGCATAAAGATTGATCAAACGCTTACTCAGGATGCCACGGGAACGATGGCTTACTTGGAGTTTGAAAGCATTGGGTTAGACCGAGTAAAGACAGAAGTTTCTGTCTCCTATGTAGACCATAACCTTTTGCAGACGGATTTCAAAAACGCAGACGACCATCTGTTTCTTCAGACTATTGCCATGCGTTATGGTATCTGGTTTTCAAAGCCAGGGAACGGTATATGTCATCAGGTGCATCTTGAAAGGTTTGCCGTCCCTGGAAAAACCCTTCTTGGGTCAGACAGCCACACGCCAACTGCTGGCGGATGTGGTATGTTAGCCATCGGTGCAGGGGGGCTTGATGTAGCCTTAGCCATGGCTGGGCGCCCCTTTTATTTAAAGATGCCCAAAGTCGTTGGCGTTCATCTTAAAGGTAAGCTTAGACCCTGGGTCTCAGCAAGAGATGTAGCCTTATATCTCCTCTCTAAACTTACGGTTAAGGGAGGGCTTGGCAAAGTTCTGGAGTATTTTGGCGAAGGGGTAAAGACGCTTACCGTACCAGAGCGGGCAACGATTTGTAACCTTGGTACCGAGATGGGGGCGACATCAAGCATCTTCCCCTCAGACGAGCAAACATTTGCTTGGCTTAAGGCTCAGGGAAGGGAGAAGGATTTTGTAGAGCTTAAGCCTGACCCAGATTGCACCTACGATGAAATCATTGAGGTTGACCTTGATAAACTTGAGCCCCTACTTGCTTGCCCCTCATCCCCAGATAATGTTAAGCCCGTCTATGAAGAGGCAGGAAAGCCTGTTTTTCAGGTCATCGTAGGCTCCTGCGCAAACTCCTCTTTAAAGGACCTCCTCGTTGTAGCCAAAGTCCTTGAGAAGCATCGCGTGCATCCTATGGTTTCTTTTGAGATAAATCCAGGGTCTCTTCAGGTTTTAGAAAACCTTGTCCATCTCTCTGGGATGAAATCCCTTCTTCATGGAGGGGTAAGAATTCATCAGCCAGGTTGTTTAGGTTGTATCGGTATGGGGCAGGCACCACCTACTAACAGCATCTCTCTTAGGACTTTCACTCGGAACTTTCCCGGACGGTCCGGGACAAGCCCTGATTTTGTCTACCTTGTTTCCCCTGAGGTAGCGGTAGCAAGTGCGGTAAAGGGCGTTATAACCGACCCAAGAGAGCTTGGAGATTACCCAGAGGTCGTCTTACCAGAAAGCTTTATCATTAACGACTCCCTTCTCATTCCCCCATTGCCAGAAGAGGAAGCAAAAAAGGTGGAAATAATCCGCGGACCAAACATTGCTCCCCTTCCTGCCTTTGACCCCCTGCCAGAAACTTTAGAAGGCGTGGTTCTTCTTAAGGTAGGTGATAACATAACAACAGACCACATCATGCCAGCTGGAGCCCAGATCTTGCCTTTGAGGAGTAACCTTCCAGCCATCAGCAAGTTTGTGTATAAGAATGTTGATGCTGAGTTTGCCGAAAGGGCATTGAAGCTAAAAGAGCAAGGTAGAGCGGTCATGGTTGTTGGTGGAGAAAACTACGGGCAGGGCTCAAGCAGGGAGCATGCTGCCCTTGCTCCACGGTATCTGGGGGTAAGAGTTAAGCTTGCTAAATCCTTTGCCAGGATCCACCGGGCAAACCTTATAAATTTTGGCATTCTGCCTCTTATTTTCGTGAACCCTGAAGACTATGAAAGGATCGAAAAGGGGGATGAGTTCATAATCAGAGGGATTAGAAGCACCCTTGAGAAAGGGGAATCCCTCGTTAAAGTAGAAATTAAAGGAAAGGGTGAGGTTTTGGCAAAGGTTGAGCTTTCTCATCGAGAAAGGCAGAGCATACTTGCCGGAAGCCTGTTGAATTTAGCAAGGATTGAGGACTGATGCTTTACCTATTTTTATTTATACTACTTTTCATCATCTCTGCTGAGACCTCCTCTTGCTCCTTCAAGGAAGGGAACGCTACCTGTGCCCCAAGGCTAAAGGATGAGGTCCGACCCTATTTTCTAAACCTTAAAGAAAAGATAAAGCAGGATCTAAAAGGGAAGGTGTCAGAGGATTTTGTGGAGAAGGTTCTTTGCTCCGAGGAGGTGGAGTTTAATCCTGAGCTTATGGTTAAAAGCTTGACCTGGAAGGAGGCAAAGCTTCCCTATCATCAGTTCTTGGAGCCAGAACGGGTTGAGCGGGCTTTTAGGTTCCTTTGCAGATACTACAATTTACTTTCCGAGATTGAAAAAACCTTTGATGTTGAAAAGGAGGTTATCGTTAGCATCCTTCTTGTGGAGACGGACCTTGGTAGAAAGACGGGCAAACATACCGTGCTTAACACCTTCTTAAGCCTTGCCTTGACTGGGAATGAGACGCTTTTTCTGCGCTATCTTCCTCAAAACGGAGAGGTTGATTTTAGCAACGAAACCACAAAGCAAAGATACAGAAGAAGGGCAGATTGGGCATACGGAGAACTCCTCTATGCTCTTGAGTACTTATACCTCAACAATGTTCCGCCCTTTGAATTGAAGGGCTCTATCTTTGGAGCCTTTGGTTATCCCCAGTTTGTTCCACGAAGCGTTTTTTTCTACGGTTATGACTGGGATGGCGACGGTAAGGTAAACCTTTTTGATTATCCTGATGCCTTAGCAAGCATAGCAAACTACTTAGCTAAGGAAGGATATAAGCGCTTGCTGCCCCGGGAGAACAAATTTAAAGTCATCATGAAGTATAACAAGAGCGAACCCTACGCCAAAACGGTGCTTGAGCTTAGCGAGACACTAAAGGGAAGATTAGCTGAACAAAATGAGGGCTCATCCTGCGGAATAGAAGGTGAATAAAGAGGAATTAGGGCGAAGAATTAAAGCCCTAAAAGAGCTTACAAGAGAAGACTCTAACTCGTCATTCCTTATCCTAAACCCTATCAATCTCTTTTACTTTACTGGAGCTTTCTTCCGAGGGGCTTTACTCATAAGCAATGAAACCCCAAAGCTTTTTATCAAAAGACCGGCTAATGTTTACTTCTCCCTTCCCGGTGTTCAAGCTTTACAGCTAAAAAGCTTAAAGGACTTGCTAAGTCATCTTACCAAAGGGAAGGTCTACGTTGACCTAAATTTTCTTTCCTTTTCTGAGGCTAAGAAATTGCTTAAGGTTCTTTCAGACTTTGAGGTTCTCGATGGTAGTGGGTTTATCTGGGAGGTAAGATGCCTAAAAAGCGAGTACGAAGTTTCTTGCTTAAAAAGGGCAGCAAGGATGTTAAGCGAGTCAATAAAGGAATGGTTGCCACTTCTTAAGCCCGGTATGCAAGAGATAGTTGCCTCAGCCTTGTTAGAAGAAAAGCTCCGTATAAGGGGGCATCCAGGCTACACCCGGTCAGCTCTTGGCTTTGAGCTAACCTTTGGCTATCTTATTTCTGGACGCGAAGGTCTTTCTGCCACCCCTTTTTACACAGGAGAAGGGGGAATAGGCGTAAAGGGATTCCCTGGGGGTGCAAGCCATAAAGCGATAAAGGAGGGTGAGCCGATACTTTTTGATTTTTCTGGTTTTTTCCAGGGCTATTACGTGGACCAAACTCGGATGGCAAGCTTTGGAAAGGTAAAAGGAGCGATGGATTTTTACCGGGCAAGCCTTGAAGTGCTAAAAACCCTTGAAGAAAGGGTAAAGCCTGGTATGCTTGCCGAGGAGGTCTGGCAGATTGCGGTTTACGTAGTTGAAAAGCTTGGTTTACGAAACTATTTTATGCATCATGGGGAGCCTATGAAGTTTGTGGGGCATGGCGTCGGTCTTCAGATTGATGAGCCGCCAGCCTTAGCGGAAGGACAGAAGATCCCACTTAAAGCCGGGATGGTTTTAGCGATTGAACCAAAGTTCCATGTCCCAGAGCTTGGGGTTGTAGGTCTTGAAGACACCTTTTACCTAACTTCCCAGGGTTTGAAAAGGATAACTACCTTTTCCAGACAATGGTTCCTTCTAAAATCTTCTTAATCATGAGGTAAGGAGTAAACCATGGCAAAGAAGAAGCGGCTTCATACCAAGTTTATATTTATTACAGGAGGAGTTTTATCTTCCCTTGGGAAGGGGCTTGCCGCAAGCGCAATAGGGGCTTTGCTTGAGGCTCGTGGCTTAAAGGTTACCTTTCAAAAGCTTGATCCCTACATCAACGTTGATCCAGGTACGATGAACCCTTTTCAGCACGGAGAAGTCTATGTGACCGAGGATGGCGCAGAAACAGACCTTGACCTTGGTCACTATGAAAGATTTACTTCAGCACAAATGTCAGCAAAGAACAACTACACCTCAGGCAAGATCTATTACTCGGTCATAACCAAAGAAAGGAAAGGAGTCTACCTTGGGGGCACCGTCCAAATAATTCCTCATGTTACCGATGAGATAAAATCGGTTATCCTTGAGCTTGCAGAATCAAACATCGATGTGGCTATTGTTGAGATTGGTGGCACAGTAGGAGACATAGAGAGCCTTCCCTTTCTTGAGGCTATAAGACAGCTTGGACATGAGCTTGGGAAACAGAATGCCCTTTTTATTCATGTGACCTATGTCCCCTACATCAAGACGGCAGGCGAGCTTAAAACCAAGCCCACCCAGCATAGCGTTAAAGAGCTTCGAGCCATCGGAATCCAACCTGACATAATCCTCTGCCGAACCGATAGATTTTTACCCTTAGACATCAAGAAAAAGATTTCCCTTTTTTGCAACGTCGATGTTGAAGATGTGATCACTGCCAAGGATGTGGACTGTATTTACGAAATTCCTCTCGTCTTTCATCAAGAGGGGCTTGATGAGAGGATCGTTGAAAAGCTAAACATATGGACAAGGGAGCCTGACCTTAGCCCTTGGCATGAAGTTGTGCGAAAGTTCTACAACCCAAAAGATACGGTAAAGATCGCTATCGTTGGGAAGTATGTAGACCTTAAAGATTCTTATAAGTCCCTTCATGAGGCTTTGGTGCATGGGGGCCTTGCTAATGACCTGCGGGTTGAGCTAAAGTATGTAAGGTCAGATGAACTGAGCGAAGCCAACGTTGAAGAGATGCTTGCTGATGCGGACGGAATTCTTGTGCCTGGTGGTTTTGGCTCAAGGGGGATTGAGGGGAAAATTCTTGCCATAAACTACGCAAGGACAAAGAAGGTTCCTTTTTTTGGCATCTGCCTTGGCATGCAGCTTTCCGTTGTAGAATTTGCAAGGAACGTTCTTGGTTGGAAGGAGGCAAATTCAACCGAGTTTGACCCAGAAACACCTTATCCGGTCATCTATCTGATGAAGGAGTGGTATGATTATCGAAAGGGGAGGATAGAAAGAAGGGATGAGGGCTGCGACCTTGGAGGCACGATGCGCCTTGGTGCTTATCCCTGCGTGTTAAAGCCTGGGTCCATCTGCCATAAGACTTACGGGGTTGATAAGATCTTAGAGAGGCATCGCCATAGGTATGAATTTAATAACGCCTATAGGCAAGCTTTTGAGGAGAGAGGCTTAAGGGTGGTTGGGACCTCACCTGACGGTGAGCTTGTTGAGATCGTTGAGCTTGAGGACCATCCTTGGTTCGTTGGCGTGCAATTTCATCCCGAGTTTAAGTCAAAGCCCTTAGCTCCCCATCCTCTTTTTGTTGACTTTATAAGAGCAAGCTACGAAAATAGACTCAGGAGAGTAAGCTAATGGTAGACCTTCATACCCATTCTACGGCATCTGACGGCACTTATAGCCCAAAAGAGCTGGTTTATCTTGCTAAAAAAGTTGGGCTTAAAGCCCTTGCCTTGACAGACCACGATACCCTTGACGGCTTACCTGAAGCCTATCAAACGGCAAAGGAGGAAGGGCTTCCTTTCCTTTGCGGTGTGGAGATCAGCGTAAAGTTTGACGGACCGGGGCATTTTCATCTCCTTGGCTACTTTCTTGAACCTCCAAAGGAATTGGAAGAGGTCCTGAATAAACTCAAAGTTGCTCGTGCCGAGAGAAATAAAAAGATGGTAGAAAAGCTAAAGGAGCTCGGAATAGATATCACCCTTGAGGAACTTCAAAGCATAGCTAAAGGTGAGGTGGGAAGACCACACTTTGCTTATCTGATGGTCAAGAAGGGTTATGTAAAGTCGGTAGAAGAAGCCTTTGAAAGATATTTAAAAAAAGGAGCTCCAGCCTATTATCCAAAGGCTCTCCTTACAGAGGAAGAGGCTATAGATGCCATCAAAAGGGCAGGGGGCATTCCAGTTCTTGCCCATCCAATAACTTTGAAGCTTACCGACGAGGCGTTGAGGTCCTACTTGATAAGGCTTAAAGAAATAGGTTTGATGGGGGTTGAGGTCTACTATTCTGAACACACCAAGGATTATACTAAGTTTCTTGAGAGCCTTGCCAGTGAACTTTCTCTTATAAAGACAGGAGGTAGCGACTTCCATGGCAATAATAAGCCAGACATCAAGCTTGGCTTTGGGTTTGGCAACCTCAGGGTCCCTGATGAATGTTATTATGAATTAATGAAGGTTCTTTGTTAATCAAAGCTTCCCCTTTTGGAGCTAAGTCAAATGAAAAATGTTTGCCTAATGCGTATATTCTTATTATAAAGGAGGGACTTCTTCTTCAAACTTGACAACATTATATAGAGCCTGTATTAATTACTTACATGGAACAACAAACTTATCAACAGGAACTAAAGGAGCTTATATATTCCATCTTGCCTGAAATCATAGAGAAGTATTTTCGGGAGAGGGAGAAGGAGCTTTACAGCATACCTCTTATTGAGAGGCTCATCAGGGTGGAGGAGGAG
>CAZJUD010000023.1:0-1682 GCA_964549125.1 uncultured Caldimicrobium sp. | reverse complement strand
CGCAGGAAATCTTAATCTCCGAAGTAGAGATCATCATGATGTTTATTCCATGCTTAGCCAAAGTTTCAAACATCTTTGTTGCCACTCCAGGATGGGTTCTCATGCCAGCTCCTATGATAGATACCTTGGCTATGCTGTCGTCACCTTCTACCCTTTCTGCGTTAAGCTCTTCTGCGACCTTTTTGACGACCTCCAAAGCCTGCTTGAAATCCGTGCGAGGGACTGTAAAGGTAAGGTCTGCCTTGCCGTCTGGTCTTGCCGTCTGAATGATCATGTCAACGATGATACCAGCATCCCCTATGGGACCAAATATCTTGGCTGCTACACCGGGCCTATCAGGCACACCGTATATGCTTATTCTTGCCTCGTTTCGGTTGTAAGTTATTCCTGAAACCAGGACCTTTTCCATCTCCTCGTCCTCCTCGGTGATTAATGTCCCTTCAGCCCTGCTAAAGCTTGAACGAACAACTAAAGGCACCTTGTAGATCATGGCAAGCTCAACGGAACGCATCTCAAGAACCTTAGCCCCAGAGCTTGCCATCTCAAGCATTTCTTCATAGGAGATTTTAGGAAGTTTTCTTGCCTTGGGCACTATGCGAGGGTCTGCTGTGTAAACACCCTCAACATCGGTATAAATCTCGCAAAGGTCAGCCTTTAAGGCTGCTGCTAACGCAACGGCGGTTGTGTCTGACCCTCCCCGTCCAAGGGTAGTTATGTCTCCTTCTTCAGTTACTCCTTGAAAACCAGCAACAACCACTATCTCACCCCGGGCAAGGGCTGACTTTATCGTATCTACCTTTATGTCTTTGATACGGGCTTTGGTAAAAAGGTCAGTTGTATAGATTGGGATCTGGTAGCCAAGAAAAGCTCTGGCTTTGTATCCCATGGCATGAAGGGTTATGGCAAGAAGGGCAGATGTGACCTGCTCTCCCGTTGAGACAAGCATGTCAAGCTCGCGAGGAGGTGGATTTTCTGTGATAGATTTGGCAAGGTTTATTAGTCTATCAGTCTCCCCTGCCATGGCTGAGACTACAACCACCAAGTCATGCCCAGCCCGCTTATACTCTGAAACTCTTTCGGCAACATTCCTAATCCGTTCAAGGTTAGCAACCGAAGTTCCTCCATACTTTTGAACGATAAGCATCTCTAACCTCTTTTTTTCTTTTCTTTATCGGTGAACCTACCCCAAACCGGGTCCTCGCTAAAATGTTGAAACCAAAAGTCTACCGGGTCAAAGGTATTATCAAGGGGCTTTATCTCAATGGGGTAATTATCGCAAAAGGATATAAGCAACTGGTAAGCCTCGTTTATCTCTTTCATCTTCTCTGCGTCTCCTCCATGGTCTGGATGAAAGCGCTTGGCAAGCTGATGGTAGCGTTCAACAATCTCTTTTCTTGTAGTCCTAACGGGTAAGCCAAAAAGCTTCCTTGCCCTCTCTAAGTTTTTCCATTTTTCTTCAGCTGGGTTCATGTTAGAAATACTAACTTAAACCAATTTTAAACTCTTTTCAAGAGAATCTACTGACTTGTGTCGTCACTATTTTGAAATGTCACATTTTATTCCTATTTTAAAACCTATTTTAAAATGTCACATCATTAAAATGACCTCCTACAAAACCAATAGGGTGACATGTGGGGGGTCATCCTGAGCGAAGCGAAGGATCTCAGAGACCCTTCGGCCTT
>CAZJUD010000022.1:0-6915 GCA_964549125.1 uncultured Caldimicrobium sp. | reverse complement strand
AAAAAGATTTTTAGAACTGCTTCTTTCTATCTTGTTTTTTTGAAAAAAGCATTTATAATATTGAGGATAATTGCTATAGAAAAATGTATCATTTTAAAAAACTACGAAAGGGCTAATAAATGTTTAAATATAGCTAAAAATTAGCCATAATTGAAGAAATTTTCCACGATTTAATCCTTGAAAATTTTTTTATTATCCAAAAAATTCTTTTTTTGTCGATAAGAAATAAGGTGGGGTTGGAAAAAAATTTATGAAATCTTACTTTTATATTAAACCTAACAAAGGGGTGAGATAAAGTAATGGCAAACAAGGAGTTGCAGGAGAAGATTGTTGAGCTTGGTAAGTCAGGGCGTTTAACCTACGACCTTTTAAACCAAATGCTACCTGAGGATTATAGCGACCCTGATAAGATGGAGGAGATCTTTGACCTTCTTGAGAGCCATGGTATAGAGTTAAAGGAGCTCGACCCATACGAAAGAGAGGAATACATTGAAAAACGAGTCCAGGACAAGATAAAAGAGCTTACTACTTACTCAGAAGGTGTTTTGGAAGAGGAAGAGGAGGGCTACGCTGAGCCTGGGAGCGAGGAACTTCTCTCCATCTATCTTAAGGAGATGGGGAAGTATGAACTTTTGACTCCTGAAAGGGAAGAGGAGCTCTCAAGACAGATAAGAGGTGGATTTGAAACTATCGTTAATCTAATCCTTAAAAGCAATTTGGACCTCCCTGAGATTGTGGAAGCTAAAAATCAGATCGAAGAATGGAAAAAAAGAGACCCAAATCTTAAACCAAAGAAAAGCTATGTAAACTATTTTGAAAGGTTAGTAGAAACCTGTTCAGCAAAGTATGTAAAAAACAAACAGCTCAAGTCTCTCTGCCAAAAGATAAGGGATTGCATTGCCCAGATCGAGAAGGCAAAGGATGAGATGGTCAAGGCTAACCTGCGCCTTGTTGTCTCTATCGCTAAGAAATACACAAAACAAGGTTTACCCCTTGCGGACCTCATTCAGGAGGGAAACCTTGGTTTAATGAGGGCAGTGTATAGGTTTGATTATCGAAAGGGGAATAAGTTTAGCACTTACGCCTCTTGGTGGATCAGGCAAAGCATAACAAGAGCTATTCTTGATAAGACGCGCACTATTAGATTACCTGTGCACTTTCTTGAATTGAGGAACTATGTCTTTAAAACCTTCTATGAGATGTCCAAGGAGCTTGGTAGAGAGCCAACTCCAGAAGAACTCTCAGAGAGAACAGGCGTCCCATACGAGAAGATCCTTTCCATCTTTGAAACCGCAAAAGACCCCATCTCCTTAGAGACTCCAATCGGAGACGAGGAAAGCACTCTTGGTAATTTCATTGAGAACAAAAAGAGCCTTTCTTCTTACGAAGTGACAAGAAAAAGGGATGTATCGGAGAAGATAAAAAAATTTCTTTCAACCCTTTCTCCAAGAGAGGAAAAGATAATTCGGATGAGGTTTGGTCTTGGCGAGTATGAAGTCTATACACTGGAAGAAATTGGGACCATCTTCAAAGTTAGCAGAGAAAGGATTAGGCAGATCGAGAAAAAAGCTTTAGCTAAGATGAGACAGCTTGCTCAAAAGGAAGGTTTTGAGCTAAAAGAGTAGGTCAAGCCTTTAGAATAGTCTCTTCTGTTTAGCTTTGGGTTTAGGTTTTTCTAACTTTTCAATGGGAAAGTTTAAAAAGAAGGGAGAAGGTTGCTCAAAACTTCTCCCGTAAGCCCTTCTTCCCCTTTGAATAAAGAAGTAAAACTTATCTTTGGCTCTGGTTAGAGCCACAAAAAGCGTCCGTTTTTCTTCTTCTAAATCATAATCCTTAAAGATGGTTAGTGGTATGATACCATCCTCTCCCCCGATGAGGATTACAATCCTTGCCTCAAGACCTTTGCTCGCATGAATAGTCATGAGTTTAATCCCCTGCCTTGTAGGTAGGACTAAATCAACTTCCTTTAGATTTGAAAGATAGGCAAAGAATTTTTCCTTATCCCTCTCAAAGAGTTCATACAAATTAAGTAGATAGCTTTTCAATTCAGGAGATACATCAGAAAGAGCTTGCTCTACAGTGAGATGGTGAACTCGTTGGGACTGCAAAAATTGTGAAAGTTCTTGATAGCATTCCCTTGCTTCCTCTTCTGGTAGGCTTACAGGAAAGCCCTGTTGAAGGAGCCATTCTTTCACAGGAGCTAAGAGAACCTTCAATCGGGAAAGGATAAAGATTTCATCAGGCGAGACCTGATTTATTTTGGCAGTCTCAAGCGTTAACCCCCCAAGGTGTTCCTTGATTATCGTTGAAATCTTCTCCTTTTCCAAAAATTCATCAGGGCTTAAAAAACCTAAAACCTCGCCCCCCGGGATAGTGCTCCTCAACCTTGGAGAGGACCAAGGAGAGGCTTTAAAATTTTCGGCAAAGTTTAGAATATTTTCTCGACAGCGAAAACTTTGAGTAAGGTAACATATCTTGAGGGTAGGCTTAGCCTTTTCTAAGAATTTCTTTAGCTTTTCTGGGTTTGCCCCCCTAAACCCATAGATGGATTGATTTGGGTCGCCAAAAAAAAGCCAGGTTGCAGGCTTTAGCAACTCTAAGAGAGGAAAAAGGTCTTGGGAAAGGTCTTGAAATTCATCCACGATAACATAGCAGTCCTTAAAGTTTAAGCCTTCAAGCCCGCTTGCCCTATAGACCAAAAAATCAAAGTCATAAAGCCCATTCTTTTCAAGATAGGCATAGTATATCCCTTTTAGCTCCTCCCTTGATAAAGGGTCCCTTACTCCTGGAAAAAGCTTTTTCAATATCTCATCCCTTTCTGTTTCGGATAGCACGATTGGAGGCTTTCCTTCTTTCTCCCTTATTAGGTCGTAGGCAAACCCATGGAAGGTATCAACCTTTACCTCTTTTAAGCCAACTTCTTCAAGCTTCTTTTTTAGTTCTAAGCTTACCTTAACAGAAAAGGTTAAAAGGTAGATTTTTTTAGGGGGGATGCCCTCTTCAAGAAGTCTTACCACTTTAGCCACAAGCGTTCTTGTTTTACCGCTTCCAGGACCGGCAATAACCAAAAGGTCTCCCGGAGTAGATAGGACAAACTTCTGTTCTTCAGATAAATGATCAAACATTCTGCATACTCTCTAAAACTTTAAAACATTCAGCTACAAAATAGATTGATCCAGAGATTACCACGCCTGAGAAGGGGCTAACAATGGCTTTTTCTAAAGCAAGCTTTGGGTTTTCAAAATACCTAACTTTATCTTTATTCTTAAGCCTTCCTTCCCACTCTGAAATTGTAACAACTCGTCGCGGTGAAAGAAATTCGCAGATAAAAACCTCATGAAAAAGGTCTTCGAGTATTTCGAAGAGCCTGTGGAATGGTTTTGTGCCGTCTTCGTTTGTGGCTCCAAGTAATAAAAGCTTGTAGTTTCCTTCCTTTTCGGTTAAAAGGTTTTCTCTTAAGGCTAAAGCTCCTTCTTCGTTGTGAGCACAGTCAAAAAGAAAATCCTTTCCAAAAAACTTTTGTTTTTGGTATCTTAAGGGCCAGATAACATTTTGTAAAGCCTCTCTAATCTTTTCTTCATTCCAGGGCAAAATGCCTTTTTCAGAAAGTATTTCTATAGCTTTTAAGGCTGAACCAAGGTTATACCCTTGATAATAGCCTTTAAGATTAAGAAAAATCCCCTCAACAGTGTTTTTCCCTACATAGGTCCATGAGCCTTCGCAGGGTATTGTTTTAAAATCCCTATCCCAAAGGTAGGCAAGAGAATTTAGCCTTTTTACCCTATCAAGGATAACCTGCTTGGCTTTCTCTTCCATCTTGCCCACTACGACAGGTTTTTCCCTTTTTATGATGCAGGCCTTCTCATAGGCAATCTTCTCTATGGTGTCGCCTAAATACTTCATATGGTCATAGCCTACGGAGGTAATGATCGAGACCACCGGTTTTATCACATTTGTGGCATCAAGCCTTCCACCCATCCCGCATTCAATGATAGCTATATCAACTTTTTCCTCAGCAAAGATTAAAAAGGCAAGGGCAGTTGTCAACTCAAAGTAGGTAGCTTGCTGGCTTTCTAAGGTTTTCTTCAATACCTTTAAACCCTCTAAAAGTTTATCATCCGATACAGGCTGTTTGTTGATTCGGAACCTTTCGTTTAGTTTAAAAAGATGAGGGGATGTGTAAAGCCCAACCTTTAAACCAAGGGAATGGGCAATGCTTTCCAGCATAGCTGATGTTGACCCCTTTCCGTTTGTTCCAGCAACATGGAGAGTTAGATACCTGTTCTGAGGTTTCCCAAGCTTAGATAGAAGCCTTTGAACCCTGTATAAACCCGGTTTTATGCCGTGAAATTCAAAGGTTGAAAGCCACTCTAAATAAGAATTAAACTCTCCCATGACTGATGCTTAGAACAACAAGGACTGCATAGCAAACATAAGCAACTCCAGAAAGGAGAAGGATAGGAATTGGGAGACGTTTATAACGGGAGACGTAAACCCAGTATACAGAGATTAAGCCTATGGCAATAAGACCAGAGAGCAACCCCAAACCCTCAATCTTCCAAGGAGTAAAGATAAGCCCTACGGCAACGGGAAAGGTAGACTGAAAGACCATGGCTCCGCTGATATTTCCTAAGGCAAGGATATCCCTTTTCCTTAAGGACCAAAGGAAGCTATTAAACTTTTCCGGTAGTTCTGTGGCAACGGGAGCGATGAGTAGAGAAAAAAGGAGGGGGTCTAACCCAAATTTAGTAGAAATCTTTTCTATAGCCTCAACAAACAAATGGGCACCCTCTACCATGATAAGAACGGCAATTACAGCCTGAAGAAGGCTTAAGAACCTCTCAGCATTTTCCCCAACATTGAAGGAAAGCCTCCTAAGAATTTTCGCTAAATATAGGTCTTCATGAGCTTCTACTTCAAGACTATCTGCTCTAAAAGTTCTATAGATATAGTTTAAATAAAGCAAAATTAGAAGAAAGGCAAGGATATAATGGGCAGGTTTATTTCCCGGGCAGAATATTCCTGCAGCTATGGCTAAACTGTAGCTTAGCAGAAAGAAAGAAAAATCCCTTCTAAAGGTGCTTTCTTCAAGATAGATTTCAAAGTCTCTTTTTCGTTGTAAAAAGCTTATCAAGGCTCCGAGCCCCACCATGCACATTCCGATTGTAGCCAGCATAAAAGGGGCACCAAGAATTGCACCCACTCCTATTTGATCACCGCCCTCACCTTTATAGAGTAGGATAGCTACAAGAGGTATTATGGTTTCAGGAAGGGCTGTTCCTACCGCAGCAAGGATACTTCCAACTACTGCCTGCGAAAGGGATAACCTTTCTCCTAAGATTTCAACGCCGTTGGTAAATACCTCAGCGCAAATTAAGATAACAAAAAGACTGAAAATTAAGCTTACGTACTCCATCCTTAGGCTTTTACCACGCAGACAGGGACTTGTGATGTGCGAAGAATGTGCTTAGAAAAGGAGCCGAGCCCCTGGACAAGCGTTTCACCCTTTCTTCCCATAAAGATTACCTCAAAACCTTGGTTAACCATTCTATGTAAGTCATGGATTTTATCAATTTTAAGGATAAGGACATCTTCAAGGATTTGGTTTGCTTCCGAAAGCTCTTTTTGAAGAGTTTTTGTAATCGATGTTTGGATTGTTTCATGAAGGGTAATTTCATCAACGCCTACCAGAGGCTTAGTAAAATAAAAGTTTAATACTGTCAACTTGGCACCAGTTTTGATTGCCCAATTAGCAGCTAACTTTAAAGCGAAAGTGGCATCCTGTGATTGGTCAAAAAAACAAAGGATCCTTTTAAGGTTTGTGATAGGTCTTTCTTTCACAGCTAAAAAGGTTAATTCAAGTCTTTCTAAGAGCTTTTCAGCTAATGGGACCTTAAAAAGATGGGGTTTATAACCAATAATTAAAAGCTCAGGGGTTAATGTGTGTAGAAACCTTTCAAGGTTTGCCCATCTCTCCCCAAAAGCTAAGGTTTTTTCAACTTTTTCTCGGTCAAAATTAGCCTTCTCAATGAGCTTATTTAGCTCCTCTTCAACCTTTTTAAACTCAAACTTTAAGTAAGGTAGAACGTATGCCGGCGTAGTTAAAGCCTCCTCAATGATGTGAAAAAGGATTACTTTACTTTCCTGGTAGACATGTGTTAGTAAAAATTTAGAAGTTTCCAGTATAGGATGAGCAAATTCATCAAAATCAAGAAAAAGAACTAAAGGTTTGGCCATGGAGGACTTGATTATCTTTTCCAGTAGACCCTGACGAGTTTGTCTCCCTTTGACCAACGAAATTCAAGGTCTCCTTTATAGGCTCTATAAAGGGCTCTGCCAAGCCTTTGAGCTAAGTGGTCAGTTGTTGTTTCAATGATGGTGGTTTCGCCGTCATCTACGATGTTGATTATTTGATGAAGAGGATTTAGCCCGCGTGCCTTTTCAACCTCGTTGTTAATTAGCCGCATGATATCATCCCGATGGGTCTTCCAGAATTCACCGGAGATGTAGAGATATCCCATAGCATAGCTTTCGAGAGCCTTCCTACAACCAGGGCAAAGAAGCTTAGGCACGTTTTCTGCCTCTAAGAGCTCTTCCGCTAACTCTTCATCTATGAACCATCTTTTGTCTTTAAACACCGATTTGCAGCGGGGGCAAACTGCTTCTCCTGCTGGTGCTTCCTTCATGGCGTAAGGATCTTCCGTGGTTTCAAACTCCCAGGTATGCTTAAGCCATTTATCTCCCTTCTTTGCCATTTAATCCTCCTGATAGTAAGTTTTTATTATGCTCTTTAATTTTAAACGAAAATTAAAGGCTTGTCAAAATATTGTGTAAGAGCCCCTCTTTTCTTGTCACCCTGAGCGCCATCGAAGGGCCTCTTCTTAGGTCCTTCGGCTTATCCTCCCATCCCCTCCC
>CAZJUD010000021.1:0-3837 GCA_964549125.1 uncultured Caldimicrobium sp. | reverse complement strand
GAAGAGGCCCTTCGGCCTTTCAGCCTCAGGGTGACCCCTCTTTGTTTTCCTGAGGGGTGCAAGCCCCGAAGGACCTCTGATGGGCGGAAGGCCCGAAGGACCTCTGAAAGAAACCCTTCGCTGACGCTCAGGGTGACGTGTGAGGGTCATCCTGAGCGATAGCGAGCCACCCTATGGTTCAAGACCACGTAAACGGTCACAATCCCTCACGATAGTCTTTTAATTTACTTATAAAACTTCCCTTGATATAGTTCCCTTTGTTCTAAGCATTGATTTATAGCCTTTAGGACCTCTGCCTTTTTTAATAGCCAATCTGGGGCAACTAATTCCTCTTTGGGAGGGTCTGAGGTTAAACGATGAATGACCGTCTTTGGTGGAAGAAAGGCAAGGCTCTCAGCTACAAGATTTGCGTATTCTTCAAGGGTTAGCGGTTGGTATTCCCCTTTAAGATAGAGCCTTTCCATGGGTGTTTGTTTAACGATGTAAAGGGCATGAAATTTTATGCCATCTATACTTAAGGAACTTAGAGCTTTAACTGTTTCAAGCATCATCTCCTTAGTTTCCCTTGGAAGTCCGAAGATGATGTGGACCACAACTGGTAATTCTTTGGATTTTAGGAGGTAGTAAGACCTTAAAAAGTCTTCATAGGTATGTCCTCGGTTGATGTATCTTAAAGTTTCGTCGTGAATGCTTTGAAGACCAAGCTCAACCCAAACATAATAGCCTTGGTCCTGATACTTTTTGATAAGGTTAGCCCGTTCTTCGTCAACGCAATCCGGTCTTGTGCCAATAGCCAATCCTACGATATCTTTGTCTAAATTAACAAGGCTGTAAAGCTTATCAAGGACCTCAAGAGGAGCATAGGTATTAGAAAAGGACTGAAAATAGAGGATAAATTTTTTATAGCCCTTGGTTTTAAATTTTTCTAAGAATTGTCTTACCTGTTCCTCAGGAGATAAAAGCTTTGCTAAACCTGTCCCAGAACCCTTGGCATCGCAGTAGATGCATCCTCCGAAACCGATAGTTCCATCACGATTAGGGCAGGTAAGGCCTGCGTCTATGGGTATCTTTTTAACCTTTTCTCCAAAGCGTTCCTTTAGGTGTTTGCTGAGACTATAGTATCTTTCCATGCTTTTAATTATAATGCATCCTGAAAGGCAGTCCCATAGTCAAATTTTTTTTTCTGATTTATAATTTATTTTGATGAAGTTTCTTGAATCTTTTGATGTCATCGTTATCGGTGCAGGTCACGCTGGTATTGAGGCCTGTTTAGCTTCTGCCCGCCTTGGATGTAAGACCCTTCTTTTAACCATCAATCTTGAGAGAATAGGGGCGATGAGCTGTAATCCCTCTATAGGAGGAATAGGGAAGGGACATTTAGTTAAGGAGATAGATGCTCTTGGCGGTGAGATGGCGCTTGCTATTGACGAGACGGGTATTCAGTTCAAAAAACTAAACACCAAAAAGGGTCCTGCGGTTAGGGCTACGAGAGCTCAGGCAGACAGGTTCAAGTATCAGGAGAGGATGAAACGCGTCCTCGAAAGGGTAGAAAATCTCTACATAAGGCAAGCCTCTGTTTCTAACCTTATTGTCAAGGACGGAAGGGTCTTTGGAGTTAGAACGAGAACTGGAGAAGAGTATGGGGCAAAGGCTGTAGTCATAGCCACAGGAACCTTTTTAAACGGGCTTATTCACATCGGGCTTGAGAGCTTTCCAGCAGGAAGGTTAGGGGATCCGCCATCAAAAAGGCTTTCGCAAAACTTAAAGGAGCTTGGCTTTGAAATGGGAAGGCTTAAAACCGGAACATGCCCAAGGCTTGATGGAAGGACGATCGATTATTCAAGACTTGAAATTCAATGGGGCGATTATCCTACTCCTCTTTTTTCTTTCAAAAATAGGGGCAAAAGACCACCTCTTCCACAAATTCCTTGCTTCATTACCTATACCACTGAAAAAACCCATGAAATCATTAGAAAATCCTTAGATAGGTCCCCACTTTTTACCGGTAGAATAAAGTCAAGAGGTGTCAGATATTGCCCTTCAATTGAAGACAAGGTCTTTCGTTTTCCGGATAAAGAGAGGCATCAGGTTTTCCTCGAGCCAGAGGGATTAGACACTGTTGAAGTTTATCCAAACGGCATAAGCAACAGCTTGCCCGTTGATGTTCAGATTGAGCTTGTTCGAAGCATCCCTGGCTTAGAAAAAGCAGTTATTCTTAGACCGGGGTATGGGATTGAGTACGACTTTGTTTTCCCAGACCAACTAAAACATACCTTAGAAACAAAGTTAATCGCCGGGCTATTTTTAGCAGGACAGATAAATGGAACTACAGGGTATGAAGAGGCAGCAGCTCAGGGCATTGTTGCTGGAATAAATGCTGCCCTTTTAGCTAAGGACGAAGAGCCGTTAATCATTGACCGCTCCCAAGCTTACATAGGCGTTTTAATCGACGACCTTGTCACAAAAGGAACGGATGAGCCATACAGGATGTTCACCTCAAGAGCAGAGTATCGTCTGCTTTTAAGGGAGGGGAATGCAGACTTTAGATTAACCCCCATAGGAAGGAAGATAGGCCTTGTCGACGATGAACGCTGGGAACTTTATCTTGAAAGGAAAAGACAGTTTGACTTAGCAATGAAGGTGATAAAGGAAACCAAAATTAGCCCGGACAGAGTTAATCCCTACCTTGAAAGCAAAGGTTCAACTCCCATTGCTGGTAGCCAGAGGATAGTCGAACTTCTGCGTAGGCCTGAGGTTGACTTTTATTTTTTTAAAGAGTTCGTTGAGGAATTAAAAAACATTCCCGACGATGTGTTGGAGGAGGTTGAAGTTGAGATAAAGTATAGCGGTTACATTGAGCGTCAACTTAAGGAGGTTGAGAAGTTTAAAAGGCTTGAAAATCTTGCCTTACCGGAAGATCTCGATTATTCTCAAGTTGCAGGCTTGTCAAGGGAGATGGTGGAAAAATTTAGCAGAATAAGACCCAAGTCTATAGGGCAAGCTATGAGGATCCCAGGGGTAACGCCTGCTGCAATCTCCGCACTCCAGGTCCACTTAAAGAAGATTGGATATCGGATAAGCTATGAGCCTTAAAGAAACCCTTGCTTATACTTACTTAAAAAACACAAACTTAACTCTTCGAAGCATCTTCAAAAGAGAAAAGGACATTCTCCCTGCGGCACCTTTTAAAGAATATCCAAATGCCCCTCGAGTTAAGTTAGAGATAGAAGATTTCCCTGAAACGGCAAGTTTATTTCAAATCCTTGCTGAAAGGAGAAGTAAAAGAAACTATCGCCGGCTTGAAATTAGCAAAGAAGAGGTTGCCCTTCTTTGTTATGCAACCCAAGGTGTTACCGCTATTGCAGGAAATTATCTCTTAAGGACTGCTCCTTCAGCAGGAGCCCTTTATCCAATTGAAACCTATCTTGCCGTTAACTTTTCATCTGAGATTGCCCAGGGGTTATACCACCTTAATGTAAGGGAATTTTCCCTTGAAAGGTTAGCTGAAGGCTACTTTGGAGATATATTAAAGGAAATCGCCCTTGGTCAAGCCTTTTTGGCTTCGGCAAGCGTTGTTTTTATTTGGTCGGCTGTGTTAAGAAGAACCATGTCCAAATACGGAGAGCGGGGGTTAAGATATATATTCCTTGATTGCGGTCATATCTGTCAAAATCTTCTTCTTGTTTGCACTGCTCTTGGTCTTAAGGCTTGCCCAGTTGGAGCTTTCTTTGACGAAGACTTAAACGACCTACTTCACCTTGACGGTGAAGAAGAAACGGTTATCTATCTCGCTACCGTTGGAAAATAGGTTAGGTGACATTTTTGTCATCCCACGCC
>CAZJUD010000020.1:0-4831 GCA_964549125.1 uncultured Caldimicrobium sp. | reverse complement strand
CTTAAAAGGAAGGAGTTGAAAAAAGGCTATCGCTTAATAGAAATCATAAACAGCCAAGTTATAAGTATAGGGTCCCAAACTCTAAAGAAAGGATTTTTTTAAAAAGAACTTTGTAATTTTTACAAAAGACTTTGTAAATTTTTCAAAGTTTATGTCCTCGTTAAAATCCTCTTGACTGAACTTTGGAGAAACAATATTATTAATTTAAGAATAAAATTTAAAGGAGGTTTGCCATGGTAGAGATTAAAACGATCCTTGTTCCGGTTGATTTTTCTGAGGTAGCGCCTGTTTTGGCTAAGTGGGCAAAGGGATTTGCCAAACAACTTAACGCCAAGATCATCCTCACCTACGTCCTTGAAGACCTATCAACCTATGAAGGAATCTTTGTTGACCTTAAGACATTAACCGAGCTTGAAAACACCCTATATGAGGGGGCAAAAAAGTCGATGGAAGATTTTCTGAAGGAGCACTTTTCAGACTTCCCAGATGTGGAACCAGTCCTTGAAAAAGGAGATGTTGTGGAAACAATCCTTAGGGTTGCTCAAGAAAAAGGTGCTGACATGATTGTTATCGGCACTCACGGAAGAAAGGGTTTAGATAGGATCCTTTTTGGAAGTGTAGCTGAGGGCGTGGTAAAGAATTCACCCATTCCTGTCGTTACCCTAAATCCTTACCGGGCAGGTTATCTAAAAGTAGAAGAGGAAGAATTAATTCCCGCTTAAAATTTGAGGGGATACCAAGGGGGTTAAGCCTCCCTTGGACCCTACCTTAACCCTTTTAAGATTTTTTCTCCCTCCTTAGCTTCAGGGGTTCCGGGAAAGGTTTTAACTAACCTTTTTAGCACGATTTCTGCAGCCTTTTTGTCCTTCAACTGCATAAAGGCTTCAGCTTGTTTGAGCATGGCTTTCGGTTTGAACGGATTGGGGTCTGGATGGTCTATCAACTTTTGGAAATAAATAATTGCATCTTCGTAGCTTTTCTCCTTGAAATAGGTTTCACCGATCCAGTAGTAAGTCTGCCCAACCCAGCGCCCTTTGGGATACCTCTTCAAATACTCCTCCCAGTAGCTTCTTGCTAAACGATAATCGCCTCTTTGAAAGATGAGATATGCCTGGTGAAATAGGTCTTCTTCTTTAAGGTTTTTTGGCACCTCCTGCAGCCTTGACTTTTCTTGAGGTTTAGGAGTTGGCTTTTCAGTAGGGAGAGCCTCTGTCTGCTTTTCCTTCTGATGTTCAGGTACTTGCATTTCCTTCTGGGGCTCAGGGATTTGCATTTCCTTCTGCTCTTCGGGTGTTTTAACTTCCGTTTGGTTTGCGGTAGCATTCTGGGCGGAAGTGTCGTTTGAAGGCTGAATAAGGCTCTCGATTCTCTTTAGTCTTAGCTCAAGAGCCTCCATCCTGGTTAAAAGGTCTTCTATTCTTCCCTTTTCTTCCCTTTCTTTACCCTCAAGCTTATAGCCTAAGTCCTCAACCTTATAGCTTAGGTCCTCAGCTTGAGCCTGAAGCCTAAGCTGTTCCTTCTTTACCTCTTCAAGGTCAGACACGATAAGGGACTGCCTTTCTACTATTGCTTTGGTAAGCCTGCTTTCAAGGGCTTGAGTATCCTTTTCAAGCTTTTCTACGCGGTTTTCTAAGACGTTTAGCCTGCTTTCAAGGTTTATAACCTGAACTTTGAGAGTTGATGTATCTTCAACACAAGCGGAAAGCAAACTTGAAAGAAGGAGCAAGATAAGATAGCGCTTCATTGTTATGCCTCCAAGTTCAAATTTCTTTTTTTAGATATTCCTCCACCTCTTGGGTCAGGTCAAGGGGTAGCTCTTGAGAATCAAAGCTTATTCTTCCCTCCCCAAGGGCCTTTAACGTAAGTACTATCAAAGGTAATTCCCTTTTTACCCCCTCTTCCCTGATTTTTAGAAAGAGCCTGTTTTTTTCTCCTTCCTCTTTTTTTAGTCCGCTAAGATGTTTTTTCAACAGGACCCTTTCAGCCTCATCCCATAGCGGTAAAAATTCCTCTGTTCTTATGGGGATGCGCACAAAGGTTAGGGGTGGTCCTTCGTCAAGCTCAGGGGTTACCCGATGGATCATCACGCCTGTTTCTGCGCTTCTTGCGCTGATAAGCTGCCAGATTACCTCTTGCCAAGTCCCCTTAGGCCCTCCGGGCAAAGCTGGGTGAAGATTTAAGAGAGGAATCTTTTCGCAAAATTCTTTCGACACAATCCACATGTAACCAGCTAACATCCCAAAATCAACCCCATCTGGCAAAAGCTTATACACCTCTTTATGGTATTTATCTCGCCATTCCTCTAAGTTTGTTTGTCTTAACTCGGGTAGAAATTTCTTAGCAGAAAAAGTGATCACCCTTAGTCCCATTTTCTCTTTGGCAACGCGGATTAATCTATCTGAGGGCTCGCTTTCTCCTTGCTCCCTGCTTACAAAAAGGTAAGCAATTTCTAAGGGTAGAAAGCCCTCTTTGATTTTCCGATAAGCTATCTCAAGGAGTAGCAGGGCTGCCTCATCTCTTCCGGTGGTAAACCAGCCTATCCTTTTCATCCTCTCCACCCTATACCCATGGGTTTGGCAAGAAAAATTCTTGATACTGACTTAGGGCGAAACGGTCGGTCATACCGGCAATGTAGTCAGCAACAAGCCTCTCCTTTGGCTCATGGGGTAAGATGCTTTTCATTTTAACAAGATATTCAATCTCCTCAAAGTGTTTCACATAGTATTCAAAAAGCCGATAAAGGATCCCTTTTGCCTTCTCAAGCTCCATTCGCACAACCTTTGCTTGATAGACTCGGTCAAAAAGAAAGTCCCTCAGCACATAAAGGGCTGAAAGCTTTTTTTCGTCAACTTGGATCTCCTTTCCTCCTCCCTCAAGGGTAGGATAGATTACTCCTTTTACCAGGGTATCTATCCTTTTTGAATGGGTCTCTCCAAGCTCCTTTTTTACTACATCAGGAAGATCCTCCTTTGAGATGATACCAGCTCGGATGGCGTCATCAATGTCGTGGTTCACATAGGCTATGATGTCAGAGATCCTTACTACTTCAGCTTCAAGGGTTAGGGGTTTTCGGTCTTTGCTTAGGATTGGTCCCTTTCCTTTGGAGTGAGAGACGATCCCATCTCGGACCTCTAAGGTAAGGTTTAAGCCCTTACCTTCCCTTTCCAAAAGGTCAACTACCCTCCCGCTCTGCTCATAATGCCTAAAACCACCCTGTAAGAGCTCGTTTAACACCTCCTCCCCAGCATGCCCAAATGGAGTATGACCAAGGTCATGCCCAAGGGCAATAGCCTCCGTCAAATCTACGTTTAGTCGAAGGGCTTTAGCTATAGTTCTTGCGATCTGAGCTGTCTCAAGGGTATGGGTAAGCCTTGTGCGAAAATGATCCCCCCTCGGGGCTAAGAAAACTTGGGTCTTATGCTTCAGCCTACGGAAGGCTTTAGAATGAATGATCCTATCTCGGTCCCTTTCAAAGCAGGTCCTAACCTCGCATTCAGGCTCGGGACGAAGTCTTCCTCGGCTTTCCCTTGCCTTGCAGGCATAGGGGGATAGATAGCGATATTCCTCCTCTTCTTTGACGACCCTTATATTCCAAGAGGGTTTATCCAAGCTCATCTTTGAAGTCCTCTACCTTAAACTCAAGACTTCCGCTAAAGCTATTGATGTAAGGCTCGCAGACAAGGAGAACTGGTTCCCTTTCTATCTGCCTGTTAAAAAGAACCCCTCTCACTTCTCGAAATCCATCCTTAAGCCAAATTTCACAATGCTTTTCCTTGAGTGGTTTTATCTCCCTTACTTCAAATTTCTTTAAAAGCACTATCGGAGGCTCATGCCCTATCCCATAAGGCGGAAGCTCCCTAAGAGCTAAAATGTTCTCCTCCTCAAGAAACTCAGAAATCCTACCTTCATAGTCAAGATAGATAAGCTCAAGCTCTTCAGGGACATAGCCTTTCAATCTTTCCTCTAAGTAAAAGATTAGTTCTTCAAGCCTATCCCTATCTATCTTCAAACCAAAGGCTCCGGCATGCCCTCCAAGCTGAACAAAAAGGTCCTCCCTTTGTTTAAGGATCGCTAAAAGGTTTAAGTCCTCTGGGCTTCTTGCTGAACCAACAAGGGTTCCTTTTTTGTCAGCCGTAAGAACTATAGCAGGTTTCCCTGTTTGGGATTTGAGCCTCTGGGCAAGAACACCAAGATGCCCCTTAGGCAGATTTTCATCAAAAAGAAGCACAAAGCTTTCTCTTTCTGCCTCTTTCAGCCTCTCTAAGACTTTCTCCCAAAGGCTTGCTGAGAGGCTCTTTCTTGCCTCGTTCAAGCTGTCTATCTCTTTAAGAAGGATGCTAATTTTTGTTTCATCTTCCTCCTTAAGAAAATTGAAAAAAAGCTCTGGGCGACCAAGCCTAAAACAGGCGTTGATCCTTGGAATGATAGAAAGCTGAAGGTCCCTTTCGGTTATTCCATACCGCAGCTCGGAAAGTAAAGCCCTAAGAGCAGGGAAGGATGACCTCTCAAGCGCTCTAAAACCAAAGTAGGTGATGAGTCTGTTTTCTCCAAGGAGGGGAACCATGTCTGCGAGCGTAGCAAGACCAGCAATCTCTAAGTAAGGTTTTAGTTTGGGAAGCGTATTCTTTGCGGAAAAAAAACCATTTTGTAAAAGATAACTTCTTAGGGCTTTTAGGAGCTGAAACACAACACCTGCTCCGCAGAGATGATAGAGGCTTTCGCATTGGCTCCTTTTCCCAGTGATGGTGATCGTCCGGGGAAGTTCCTGAAATTCATGATGGTCGGTGATGATGACATCTATGCCCGATGCTTTCGCAAGTTCAACCGTCTC
>CAZJUD010000019.1:0-11399 GCA_964549125.1 uncultured Caldimicrobium sp. | reverse complement strand
ATGTGTTTTATTTCTTAGACAGTATATTATTTCTAATCCTTTTGACAAGAGAAGAGGGAGGTTGTTCGAAAAATCTTGGTAGCATACCTTGCCCTCATAAGGTAGCGAGAGCTCCTGAAGGACCCTCCAAGGTCCTTTGCTTCGCTCAAGCACGTATTATCCCGAGGAACGAGAGGGCTAAAGGACCCCCCCCCAACCTGTCTTGCTACGCAAATGTTAGGAACCGTCATTCTATTCTCTAAGTAACAAAATTGGAGTATAAAGAAAATGTTCAAGTTTGAAACATCCTAAGAGATGAGTTGACATGGAATTGTCATCGCAAGATTTAGTTTTTTATCTGGAATCAAGCTTAAAAGGGCTTGCTAAATGGTTGCGTTTTTTAGGGTATAAAGTGGAAATCGCTCAAGGTAAAATAGACTTAAAGGTGATCCTTGAAAACCGAGAAAAATTTTTTCTTATAACAAGCGAGGAGACGGCAAGGGTGTTGGAGAAGGCTGGAGCAAACTTTCTCCTCCTTCCAAGGAATAACCTTAAGGCTCAGATAAAACGTTTGCTTAGTAAGCTAAATTTAAACCCAGAGCTTAAGCTTGATATCTGCACCCTCTGCGGAGTAAGCCTTATCCCTATCAATAAAGAAGACTATAAAGAAAAGATCCCGCTAAAGGTTTACGAACTCTACAATGAGTATAATCTCTGTCCAAGCTGTGGGAGAATCTACTGGGAGGGAGACCATGTAAAGCGGATAAAGAAAAAATGGAGGGAGCTTATCAGTTAATCTTTCGCCTTAAGTTTTCTCAATAGGGCATTAAGAAAGGAAGGGGCATCGCAAAGGAAGCCAACATGAGCCATCTTCATCATCGGTGCCTCTTTATCTACGTTTACCGAGACAATAAATTCTGAGCCTTCCATGCCTACGGTATGCTGAATGGCTCCTGAGATACCAAAGGCAAGGTAGAGCTTTGGTCTTACCGAAACCCCGCTTACCCCTATCATCCGTTCTGCCTCAACCCAGCCTGCATGAACTGCCGGTCTTGTAGCTCCCACTTCAGCGTTTAGGATTTTTGCAAGCTCAAAGAGCGTTTGAAAGTTTTCTTTGTTTTTTAAACCCATGCCCCCGGCAACTACAATCTTAGCAACGCTAAGCCTTGAAGGCTCTTTCTTTGCCGGTTTAAAGTTTTTGATGGTTAGTTTGGTTGTCCAGTCAAAACCTTCAGGAAGATTGACCTCTTTGATGATGGGTTCTGTTTCTGCCTCTTTAATAGGGAAGGCGTTTAAGGCAATGGTTGCCATGATGGGATGCCTCTTTGAGGTTAACTTTGCTATGATGTTTTCGCCGTAGGTAGGACGAAGAAGAAAGAGTTCTCCATCTTTTACTTCAAAGGAGTTGACATGGGCACAAAGTCCAGCATTTAAGCTTCCAGCAACCCTTGGAGCAAGAGAAAGCCCCTTTTTCGTTGCCGGAAAAAATAAACCATAGGGCTTGTGTTCCCTTGATAAGTAGACAAGGACTCTTTCGCAGAGGTCATCAGGTAAGTGCTTAAGGTTTGGGTGAAAGATGCACCAAACTTCATCGGCAAGCAATCTTTTTAGTTCTGGAAGAGCTAAAAATTTTTCCCTATCATCGGAAAGACTGATAAAGATTAATTTCTTATTAAGCTTGTCAGCAACCTCTCTTAAGGGTGTTAGGATTTCAAGGCTTGCAGGATGAAGCTTTCCGTCAAAATACTGTCCAAAGGCAAAGATATACTCAGCCATTACCCAAACCCCCTTTGCATCATTAAGCTAAAAAGCCCTTTTCTTTTAAGATCTGGATAAGCTTTTCAGCAAGCTCATCCGGCTCACCCTCAAAGATTTCCCCTCGGGAGACAAAAGTTTTTTCAAAGACATCAACCACTTGAGTAGGAGACCCAGAAAGACCAACAGAAGCCTCATCAAGATTAAGCTCTGCGTTGGTTAGAATTTTAGGATTTACTTCTTTTAAGGAGAGGAGGCGTTTTAAAGATGGGGGTCTAACATAATCTATCTCAGGGACGATGCTTACTATAGCCTGTGGAGAAAATTCAACTTCCTCTTCGCCAAAATCATCTTCTCTAAGGGCAATAAACTTTCCATCCTCAAACCTAATTTCTTTAACATAGGTTATGGATGGGAGGTTAAGGAGGCTTGCTGTTTCTGGGGGGACCTGTCCTGTTTCTCCGTCGATGGACTTAGCCCCCATGATGACGAGGTCAAAGGGAGAAAGAAGGTTTAAGGCTTTGGCTAAAATGCGAGAGGTTGCTAAGGTGTCAGAGCCGGCATAGGCTCTATCAGAGATCAAATAAAGGTCGTCTACTCCTAAGGCGTAGACCTTTTGCAAAAGGGGAACCATGTTTGGTGGTCCCATGCTTATTGCTATAACTTCAAAGTTTGCTTGGTCTTTAAGTCTTAGAGCCAATTCTAAGGCAGACCTGTCAGGTGGGTTTAAAATAAGTTCTGCTGATTCCCGACGAAGGGTATGCGTCTCTGGGTCAACCTTTACGGTCCCAGGCTTTGGCACTCCTTTGATACAAACTATAATCCTTCCCATTAAAGAGCCTCCTTTCAGCCCTCAACAATTTTTAAACTTTCATCCACTTAGCAAGCTCCCTTGCTATGACATTTCTTTGGATCTCATTTGTCCCCTCGTAGATCTGAAGGCATTTTGCATCTCTAAAGTATTTTTGGACAGGGTAGTCCCTCATGTAGCCGTAGCCACCCATCATTTGAATAGCCCTTTCTGTAATCCACATAGCTTGGTCTGTGGCAAAACATTTTGCCATGGCTGAAGCACCAGAAAAGTCTTTAGCCCCAGAATCAATATACTGACAAACGCTATACACTAAAGCCCTTGCCGATGAAAGCCTCATAGCCATCTCGGCAAAGGTATGGCTTACCGCTTGAAACTGATATACAGGCTGACCAAACTGAACCCTTGTTTTTGCATGCTTTAGGCTTATCTCTAAGGCAGCTTGGGCAATACCTAAGGCTTGAGCTCCTGCCCCACATCTTGCATAATCAAGTGTTTTAAGGGCAACCATAAAGCCCATGCCCTCTTTGGCTATGAGCCTATCTTTTGGAATTAGGCAATCGTTGAAAATAAGGTCAGTAGTAATGGAAGCCCTAAGCCCAAGTTTTTTTTCTTTTTTTCCTACCACAAAACCTGTATCTCCTTTTTCTACGATGAAGGCGCTTGCTCCTCTTGCCCCTTTAGTTGGGTCCGTCAAAGCAATGACAACATAGATGTCGGCAATCCCTCCGTTTGTGATCCACTGCTTAATTCCATTAAGGACATAATAGTCACCCTCTTTTTTAGCCCTTGTCTTTATGGCAAAGGCATCGCTTCCAGCTTGAGGCTCTGTTAAGGCAAAGGCGCAAAGCTTTTCACCCTTCGCAATGGAAGGTAAGTACTTTTCTTTTTGTTCTTTGCTTCCAAAGAGGATGATAGGATAGGCACCAAGGAAGCTTGCGGCATAGGTTGTTGAAACTCCAGCACAGAAGTAAGAGAGCCATTCCACAGCAAGACACATCTCAAAGGTGCCAAAACCAAGCCCGCCATACTCCTTTGGGATGATGATGCTAAAAAGGTCTGCCTGGGCAAGGGCTTTTATAGGCCTTGGGTCGTAAACTTCCTTCTCATCCCATTCTAAAGAGTAGGGTTTGATGTAGGCTTCACCAATTTCCTTTATAAGCTCAACCATGATTTTATGTTCCTCTTTTAGAGGAAATTCAATCAACATGAAGCGCCCCCTCTCTTAGGATAGATGTCTTTATCATTTTTCTGGTCTCCTTTATATCACAAGAAACCTTTTCTTCGCTGGATTGAGTCTTTCTACTCCCTTTTGCTGTAGTAGCTCTCACTCCGAGATTTTCTTTCCCTGGAATTCCCTCGTCTCCCTTGGAACAGCAGGTAGAACCTGTCACCACGAGCGTAGCATGAGGTCTCATCCTTGCCATTATAGCATTTTTAAGTTGTCCTCTCAAGGGAAAAGTGTTAATTTTTTTAGTATGAAGTATGTAAAATGTGGGGCTGAAGTCTTTGAGTTTAAGCTAAAACCACTTTCCAAAAAATGTTCCTACTGTGAAGAGAATGCTATTCTTCGTCCAGAGGGGACTTCTCTTTATCTTTGTAAAGAATGTTTTCTAAGGTTTTGCGAAAAACGGGTAAAGGAAAATGTGATAAAGTATAAGATGTTAAGCGAGGGGGATAGGGTAGGGGTTTTTCTTTCGGGGGGTAAGGATAGCGCAACCCTCTTAGCCATACTTAAAAAGCTTTTTCCTACTCAAAACATTATCGGTATCTACTTAAACCTTGGCATACGCTACTATTCGGATTACGCTCAATCAGCGGTAGAGGACCTTTGTAAGAAGTTAGAAGTTCCTCTCCACATAATAGACCTTGTGGAAAGGGAAGGTGTTCTGATAGATGATTTTGTCTTTACAAGCTTTAAGGATAAAATCTGTTCGGTTTGTGGTGTGATAAAAAGATACTATTTTACTAAAGCAGCAAAAGAGCTTAATCTTGACGTAATCGCTACCGGACATCACCTTGATGACACCCTATCAACCATGCTTAGCCTCTTTTTTAACGGTGATTTTATAAGTCTTTCTCGGTTAAGGCCCGTGCTACTTCCTCTTCATGCCGGTCAGGCAAAGAAGGTAAAACCTCTGTTTAGCCTTCCAGAGCTTGATGTTTTTCACTATGCCGTGCTTTCGGACTTAACTATTGAGGGATGTAGTTGCCCACATGGGGAGCTAACTCCTGCTAAGCGTTGGAAATCTTGGCTTAATGAAATGTTAAAAGAAGATAAAACCTTTAAGTTCCGTCTTCTTTCCATATTTATGAAAAAGCTGCTACCTCTACTTCCTAAAGAGAAACTGGAAAAAGAGGATGGGTTTTCTCCTTGTCAAGTTTGCGGAGAGCCTACCCCCTCAAAATCAGAGGTCTGTGTAAAATGCCGAAGGGTCTCCCTTTTGCAGAGGGTTGAAGATAAAAGGCTTGAGTGGACCTCTGATGAATTTTTAAAATACTATTTACAAAATCGTGATAGAATTGTAGTGTTCGATGTAAGGGAAAAAGAGGATTATGAAGTAGGAAGCTTTCCATCAGCCATCTGGATTGACCCAAACCTTATTTCAGCCGAGGAAAGGGATTTTTTTAAGCATTTTAAAAATTATCGACGAAAGGAGCTATTTTTTTTGTGTTATTCTGGTAGGCTAAGCTATCTTTTTGTTTTGAGACTCCGCAAACTTGGTTTTAAAGCTTACAATATAAAAAATCCTGAAAAGTTATTTCAAAAAACAGATTAGGAGGGAAACATGGTTAGGGTTTCTCTTGAGAGGGAGCTTCAGATACTTAAAAATCTCCTTGTTGATATGTCAAAACTTGTTGACGAGATGATAACGGGTGCTCTCAAAGCTGTTGAAAATCTTGATAGAACTCTGGCGGAAAAAGTTATCAAATTTGATGAACAGGTTGATTATTACGAACACATGGTTACCCTTTCAGCCCTTGAGATAATAGCTTTGCAACAACCTGTAGCAAAGGACCTTAGGTACATCATCAGCGTCTTTGACATTGCCAGGAACCTTGAACGTTTGGCTGACCAAGCAGTAAACATCGCTGAAAGGGTTCTAAATCTTGTTGAGCAGAAGTCACCACCGCTATACAAGTGCGAAACTTCAATTCAATCCATGGCTAAAGAAGCCTTGTTCATGCTTGAGAGTGCTATAAATGCCTTCATTACTGAGGATGTGCAAAAGGCATATGCTGTTATCAAGCACGACGATATCGTGGACTCTTACAAAAAAGAAAACATCAAGGTCCTAAAGGAATGCATGAGAAAGGACCCAAGCCTTATTGATATTGGGATAGAATACATCATCGTGGTTCAGAATTTGGAGAG
This sequence comes from uncultured Caldimicrobium sp., assembly GCA_964549125.1. Classification (GTDB taxonomy): domain Bacteria; phylum Desulfobacterota; class Thermodesulfobacteria; order Thermodesulfobacteriales; family Thermodesulfobacteriaceae; genus WYEG01. The sequence goes on along the minus strand of CAZJUD010000019.1, from coordinate 5,478 downwards.
GATTGGCGACCATGCCTGTAACATCGCAGAAGCAGTCATCTTTACTGTTAAGGGACAAATACCAAAGCTTGAAAAGTTAGAGCCTGTGCTTCTTCAAGAGATACTCACTAAAGAATATCCGCTCTTTAATCTACTTCTTAAGCATGCAAGGCTTGTAGCGGAGTGTCTAATACGTCTACCTCTTGCTTTAGAAGCTTATATTCATAAAGATAAAGAAAGACTTGCCGAAATAGCAAAACACATCACCGAGATTGAGAGGGAAGCTGACAAGGTTAAGACTAATATACGGGGTCATCTACCTAAAGGGCTTATTCTTCCTGTAGAAAAATTTGAAATTTTCCTCTATCTTAAAGAACAGGACGGAGTTGCGGACTCAGCAGAAGAGATCATAAACTGGCTTTCCTTCAAAGATGTTGATATCCCAGAAGACCTTGCTCAAAAGCTTCAGAAGCTTCTAAACCAAAATTTGGAACCCCTTCGCTACATTGAGGAGCTTGTTCAAAGGGCAACTGATTTTCTTATCACCCGTTCCGAAACGAGCAGAAATGTTGCTAAAGAGCTTGTTAGGAAGATCCGCTACGAGGAATATCTTAGCGAGAATTTAGCAAACGATTTAAAAAGGGAGATTTTTGCCCGGACCTCAGACCCATTAACCTTATTTTACCTTTTAAACCTGGTTGACATGATTGCTGATATTTCTGGACATGCAGAAAACGCTGCCGACCTGATGAGGGCTATGATAGCTAAATAGTTGAAACGGTGATCTTTTTTATTTGATTAATCTTCCTATGCGCTCAAACCTAATCCTTCCCTTTTCGCTATCCCAGGAAAAATAGATTATCAAAGCGCTTCCTTTGAGGTATTTGATGGGCACAAATCCCCAAAAACGACTATCGTAGCTTTGGTCGCGGTTATCACCAAGTACGAATAAATGTCCTTCTGGAACCTGCACTGGACCAAAGTTATCCCTTGGGCTCACATCCTTCGGATAGACCTCAGGGTCTGTAAACTTTGCGTAAGGTTCGTTCAGGGGTTTATCGTTAACATATACCTTTTTGTTTATAATTTTTACTGTGTCCCCAGGTAGCCCTATAACTCTTTTGATAAAATCAACTTTTTGGTCCACAGGATAGGTAAAGACGACGATCTCTTGTCTTTCTGGCATGCGTCTAAGGTATAAAAAATCATCCTTTAGGGGATTTTTTAGCCCAAAGGTAATCTTGTTCACCAAAAGATAGTCTCCTATGAGAAGTGTGGGGATCATGGAGCCAGAGGGGATTTTATAAGCCTGAATAAAAAAAGCCCTGATGAAAAGGGCTAAAACCAGGGCAATCAGGATGCTTTTTAACCAATCAAAGACCTTTTCCTTTAAGCCCATGAGAAACTCCTCGTCAAAAGTTTATATCTTTAACACTGCAAGGAAGGCTTCTTGAGGAATCTCAACCTCACCTATAGCCTTCAAGCGTTTTTTACCTTCCTTCTGCTTTTCTAAGAGTTTTTTCTTTCTTGTGACATCTCCACCGTAGCATTTAGCAAGGACATCTTTACGCAAAGGTGGTATGCGTTCTCGAGCGATGACCTTGCTTCCGATTGCTGCCTGAATAACTACCTCAAAGAGCTGTCTTGGAATGACCTCCTTAAGCTTACTCGCAAGCTCTCTTCCACGATAGTAAGCCTTTTCCCTATGGACGATAAAACTAAGGGCATCTACAGGCTGTTTGTTGATAAGAATGTCCATCTTAACAAGGTCACCCGGTTTATATCCGATGAATTGATAATCCAAAGAAGCATATCCTCGGGAATAGCTTTTTAGCTTGTCATAAAAATCAAGAACTACCTCACTAAAGGGTAGTTCATACACCAACACCACCCTATCCGGGGTTATAAACTTGATCTCCTTTTGGATACCCCGCTTCTCTTCGCAAAGGGTGATGAGCTGTCCAAGGTACTCTTTTGGGGTATAGATTTCAGCCCGGATGTAGGGCTCATACACCTCTAAGATTTGTCCAGGGTCTGGCCAGTGTGCTGGGTTTTCTACCTCTACTTCCCTACCATCCCTTAGCTTGACCTTGTATTTAACCGATGGTGCTGTAGTTATGAGATTAAGATTGAACTCCCTTTCAAGCCTTTCTTGCACAATCTCCATGTGAAGCAGTCCCTGAAACCCGCACCTAAAACCAAACCCAAGAGCAGCTGAGGTCTCCATTTCGTAGGAAAAGGCTGGGTCGTTTAGCCAGAGTTTTTGGATGGCCTCTTTTAAAGCTTCATAGTCGTCGCTATCAACTGGAAAAATTCCCGCAAAGACAACTGGTTTTAACTCTTTAAAACCAGGCAAAGGTTCTGGATTTGCGTTCGCCTCTGTGATCGTATCCCCAATTCTTGCATCTCTTATCTCTTTTATTCCAGCAGCAATAAAACCTACCTCACCTGCGACCAAAAAATCAACCGAAGTTGCTTCAGGGGCAAAAACGCCAACCTTGGTAACCTCAAAGACTTTACCGGTAGATAAAAACTTAATCTTTTGACCAGGGTACACTAATCCGTCAACCACTCTTACTAAAGCCACAACACCAAGAAAGGGGTCATACCAAGAGTCAAACACCAAGGCTCTGAGCGGTGCTTTCCTATTGCCCTTCGGTGAGGGAATTTTTTTTACTATAGCCTCTAAAACTTCTTCAATCCCAATCCCAAGCTTTGCACTAACAAGAAGTGCCTCATCCGCTGGAAGTCCTATTATTTCTTCAATTTCCCTTTTGGTCTTCTCAATGTCAGCCTGAGGTAAGTCTATCTTGTTTATAACCGGAATGATTTCTAAATTGTTCTCCAAAGCAAGGTAAACATTAGCAAGGGTCTGAGCCTCAACACCCTGCGAGGCATCAACCACAAGAAGCGCTCCTTCACAGGCAGATAGAGCTCGAGACACTTCATAGGTAAAATCCACATGCCCTGGGGTATCGATAAGGTTTAGCTGATAAACCTCGCCGTCCTTTGCTTGATAGTAAAGCCTTACTGCTTGAGCCTTGATGGTAATACCCCTTTCTCTTTCTAAATCAAGCTTATCAAGATACTGGTCCCGCATCTCCCGTTCAGATACAGCTCCAGTATACTCAAGGAGCCTGTCTGCAAGCGTAGATTTCCCGTGGTCAATGTGGGCAATGATACTAAAATTCCTAATCCTTTCCTGAGGAATAGCCTTCTCTACCTTTACCTTACTCATAGCAAAGTATAAAATAACCAAAAAGTATGAAAAAACAAGGCAACTGGGCTATTCACCGATCTTAGTTAGTTTGCCCTGAATCTTGCTCAGCTTAAAAGAATAACTAAATATAAGAACGCTAAAAATTAGGTAGAGAAGGATTAAAAGATAAGCTTTAAAAAGATAGAGCCAGGGTAAAGCCTTCCCCTGAAAAACCATCCTCATACCTTCAAACACATAGGAAGTGGGAACAAACTTTGCAATATCTTGAAAAAGTGGAGGGAGGACGGACACAGGATAGAATACAGCTGAAAAGGGAAGGAAAAGGAGTGCTAAAGCCCAGGCTAAGATTTCAGCCTCCTGTCCAAAGTAAAGGACTAAAGCTATGGTGACAAACCCAATGGACCAAGCAAAAAGAAGAAGGGCAAAAGTAAGGTTAAAAAGGGCTAACCCTTGGGCAAAAAAGTTAAAATCAAAGATCAAGACCCCAAGTATACCCATCAAAAGAGAGGCTATAACAGCCTTAAGGATGCTGTAGAGCAGGAGTCCCAAAACATAATCAAGTAGTGTTAAAGGAGAGGCAAATAGATGGAGGAGATTCCTTGCCCAGACATCCTCAAGAAAGCCAACAGCAAGCCCCTGCTGAGCCCTGCTCAAGATGTTCCAAAGAATAAGAGCTCCAAGAAAATGATACACTATCCCACTGCCTTCCCTCTGCTGAATGTATAGGGAGACAAAACCCCAGAGCAAAAGGTCAATGGTTGGCCAGTATAGAAGGTCAATCCATCTGCTAACGCTATGCTTAAGGAGATAGATGTGCCTAAGAAGAATAGCAAGAATCCTTCTTAAACTAACCATCGTCATTCCCTAAAAGGAAGTAGAAGAAAAGGCTCTAAAGTAGAGCTCTTCTAAGTTGTCAACTCCATAAAGCCTAAAAAGTTCCTCTAAGCCACCATAGGCTAAGACTCTGCCCTCTTTAATAAGAAGAAGCTTGTTTGCTATCCTCTCAAGGTCTGACAGTTGATGGGAGGTAAGGATTATGCTTAGCCCTCTATCTTCAGCTTGCTTCTTTAAGAATTCGGCAACCTCCCGCATGTATTCTGGATCAAGACCAGCAGTTGGCTCATCAAGGAGAATAACATCAGGCCCGTGGAGGAAGGCTCGAGCTAAGTTCAACCTCATCATCTCTCCCGTAGAGAGGGCTCTACACAAAGCCTTTTTCTTATAAGCTAACTTAAAGACTTCCAAAACCTCATCTATCCTCTTGCGATAATCTTCCACCTCATAAAGATGGGCAAAGACCGTTAAATTTTCTTCTACAGTTAAAGAATAGGGAAGACTTACGTAGTTTGAGGCAAACCCTACACGTTTTAGAATATTACTTCTTTCTTTTTTAAGAGGTATTCCAAAGTATTTTACTTCTCCCGAAGTAGGCTCAATTATCCCGAGGAGTATATATAGAAGGGTGGTTTTACCCGCACCATTAGGTCCTATTATCCCAAGGATATCCCCCGGGAAGACAGAAAATGAAACATCTTTTAAGACAGACTTCTTTCCATAGTTTTTACACAGCTTAAAAACTTCTATGGATGGTAGCATGAAGTAAAATGATATAGGGAAGGAAGGAGCTTGCTATGGAAGGCAAGCTCCTTTAATTTGTGCTCTCTTCTTTTTGAGGTTCTATCTTTGCTTTTTCTAAACGGGCTAAGGCTTGCTCTAAGGTCATTATCCCTTTGGCTACAGCGTAGGCAACGTATGAGTAGACTGTTGGATCATAGCCCTCAGGGCGGGGGAAGAGCCCTTTCTTTCTAAGCTTAGCAAGCTTCTCTCTACGCCTCCTTCTCCTCTCAATCTCCCTTTCTCTTTCCCTCTTCTTGTGGCGTGCCATCTACCCTCTCCCCTTAAAATTTTTCGCTAAATATAATCCCTTATTAAATCCTGTCAACCAAGTCCAATCCCTCTGTCGTTACTATTTTGAAATGTCATGTACTCCACCCCCTTTGTCAAGACATTTTTTATGCCCTAAAGTTGTAGAGGTCATGCTACCTTTCTTAACCTCTCTTCCTCATATCTTGCCTCAAATTCCTCCGGACTCAGATATCCAAGTTTAGAGTGAACATAAAGCTTGTTGTAGTCCCTCTCTATCCAATTGCTTATCTTTTCAAATGCCTCTTCAAAACTTTCAAACTCATTAAGCCATATTACTTCCTCTTTTATCGTTCTTATTACCCTCTCAGTATTCTCCATTGCCCTTTGGACCTTCTGCTAACCATTCAACAACC